>JBKJOH010000253.1:0-21609 GCA_046593295.1 Polaromonas sp.
CTATGAAACCGAAGCCCTGCGCGGTGGCTGGAGCGTGCGGCAACTTGACCGGCAAATTGGCAGCCAGTTCTATGAGCGCACAGCACTATCAAAAAACAAAGCGGCCATGCTCACCAAAGGGGCTATCGCCAAACCAGAAGATGCGGTGTCGCCTGACGAGTCCGTCAAAGACCCTTACGTGCTGGAGTTTTTGAATTTAAAAGATGAGTATTCAGAGTCAGAGCTTGAGGAAGCCTTGATTCACCGCCTGGAAGATTTTTTACTCGAACTCGGCAGTGACTTCACCTTCGTCGGTCGCCAGCGCAGGCTACGCATTGACCAGACATGGTATCGGGTTGATCTGCTGTTCTTTCACCGCCGCCTGCGCTGCCTGGTCATCATCGACCTGAAGTTAAGCAGCCTGACCCATGCCGATGTGGGGCAGATGCACATGTACTGCAACTACGCCAAAGAAAATTGGACGCTAGAGGGCGAAAACCCACCAGTCGGTTTGATTCTGTGCGCAGACAAGGGCCACGCTTTGGCACGCTATGCGCTCGATGGCCTACCCAACAAAATCATGGCGGCGAACTATCAAACCGTGCTGCCAGATGCGGAGTTGCTGCAACGAGAGCTTGAAAAAACGCGCTTGATGTTGGAGTCTGGTCGTAAATTTTCTTCAAAGGGTAAAAGCAAATGACGGCCAACTTACCCAACCCGTTCGAGTACAGCGAAGCCGACACCTGCCGTGAATACGTCACTCCAGCCATTCAGGCCGCTGGCTGGGGCGACAGTCCGTATGAGATTGCGGAACAACGCAGCTTTACCGATGGTCGCATCGTGCTCACTGGCCGTACCGCCAAGCGGCGTGAAGGCAAACGTGCGGATTATCTGCTCCGCTACGCACCTGCATCTTGAGATAGCGCCCCAGATAGTTATGTCGCAGCGCCTGCCGCGCCGCATAATGAAGCAGGCCCTGGCCGTTCGCGCCCGGGCCGCACAACCAGCGAAGGACATGACCATGAGCAATTCGGACACCCCAAAAGACGGTGACTTCGCACACTGGGTCGAGGAGAAGGCCGAGGCGTTGAAATTCGAGCTCGGCGAAAAATTCCCGGTGCCTCCGACGGAACTGCGTTCACCCTCGGTGCATGTCGAGACCGGCCGGCAAAAGCTGGAGGAAGTGCTGCTTGAGCATGAGCAGCCCACGGCCGAGTTTCTGGAAGAGCTGGCAGCCCTGGAAGACGCGCCGCCGCTGAGCGAGGAAGAGCTGGCCCGACAGGCGCTGGATGCCGGCGGTGCCGACGACGACAAAAATACGCCTGAATAAAGCGCAAAATTTGGGGCGCTGCGCGGGGCCGCAGCTTGTCGAGGCACAATATCTGCATGACTCAACAACTTGCCGGCCACCTACTCGTTGATTGCCTCATTGCCCAGGGCGTTACCCATGCTTTTGGCGTACCCGGTGAAAGTTATCTGACGGTGCTCGATGGCTTGCACGCTAGGCGCGACTCGATTCAATTCATCACCTGTAGGCAAGAGGGCGGCGCGGCCTATATGGCCGAGGCGCACGGCAAGTTGACCAACCGCCCAGGCGTTTGCATGGTCACGCGCGGGCCGGGTGCGACCAACGCTTCGATTGGTGTACACACGGCCTTTCAGGACTCCACACCCATGGTGCTGCTGGTCGGCGATGTGGCGAGCGACTGCCGTGACCGCGAAGCTTTTCAGGAGGTCGATTACTTCAGCTTTTTTGGCCCCAGCACAAAAGGTTTTGCAAAGCGCGTTGAGCGTATCGACGATGCCGATCGCATCCCTGAATACGTGGCGCGCGCTTTTGCCACCGCCATGAATGGCAGGCCCGGCCCGGTGGTACTGGTGCTGCCCGAAGACATACTGACCCGCATGACCGCCGCCCAACCCTTGCCGCGTGTTGAGCCCGTGCAGGCCTGGAGTGACCCCGGCGCGCTGCGCACCCTGCGCGAGATGCTGCTCGCGTCAAAGCAGCCATTCGTCATAGCGGGCGGCGGCGGCTGGACCCCGCAGTCAGCGCAAGCCCTGCAACGTTTTGCCGAAAACTGGAAGCTGCCAGTCGGCAATGCCTTCCGCTTTCAGGACACCTTTGACAACCACCACCCGCTCTATGCAGGCGATGTCGGCATTGGCCTGAACCCCAAGTTGGCGGCGCGCATCAAGGCCAGCGACCTCATCATCGCCATAGGCCCACGGCTCGGCGAGATGACGACCAACAACTACACGCTGCTGGAGGCACCAAGGTCCAAACAGAAGCTGGTGCATATCCATTCCAGCGCCGAAGAGCTGATGCGCGTGTATCAGGCCGACCTCGCCATCAACGCCACCATGAATGCTGCTGCGCGGTCGCTGGAGGTGCTAGTCGCTCCAGTCAATCTGCCCTGGGAGGCGTGGACTGCGTCAAGCAATGAGGACTACCTCGAAAACCTCAAGCCCACGGCCTCTGCCAACCTACCCGGCGACATTGACATGCCCGCCATCGTCGATCTGCTGCAAAAGCATTTTCCGATTGACGCAGTGCTGACCAATGGCGCAGGCAATTTTGCGAGCTGGATGCATCGGTTTTTCAAACACCACGGCTTGGTCAAGGGCGTCAAGACGCAACTGGCCCCTACGGTCGGTGCTATGGGTTACGGCGTACCTGCGGGCATTGCAGCGGCCATCACGACGAAGCGGATGGTCTTCACGATTGCCGGTGATGGTGATTTTTTGATGAACGGGCAGGAGCTTGCAACCGCCGTGCAGCACGGGGCCAAGACCATCATCGTGCTGCTTAACAACGGCATGTACGGCACCATCCGTATGCACCAGGAGCACGAGTACCCGCAGCATTCCAGCGGCTCGCATTTGCAAAACCCGGACTTTGCCGCGCTGGCACGCGCCTACGGCTACGCTGGCGTGCGCATCACCCGCACAGCAGAATTCGAAGCCGAGTTGCTGGCGGCGCTGGCCCGCAAAGAGGGCACGCTGATAGAGGTGACGCTGAACCCGGAAGTCATCAGCACACGCGGAACGCTCTCAAGCATCACGCAAAACGCTATCGCAGCCCAGGCAGATAAAGGCAAGGTGCCGAGGCCGCCATGCGCACCCACCTGACGCGCCAGCGCGATGCGCTGCGTGAACTGGCGCGCAGCCAGCGATCGAGGTTTGCATTATGAATGCGTCAGGCTGGCTGAATCGTGGCGCGGCCATTCTTGGCAAGGATAAAAACGCATCAAAAGTGCCTGCAATGCCCATGGATGATGCGCAGCCAGCTCCCGAAAAAGGAGCAGCTACAACGCAGGCTGAAGCAGTGGGCGCGGGGCGCTCGACACGGGAACGCCTCAAAGCCACGTTGCGCCAGAAGGAAGAAGCCCTCTCGCCCCGCGTGCTGCGCCGCACGTTTGAAGAGCTCAAGGCCATCGTCGATCCGCAGGTCAGTGAAGTGGAGGGCGGTCGTCGTGCCAAGGGGGTTGCGCTCTGGTACGCCAGCGCCACGCCTGAGCAGCGGCGTGACATGTGGCTGCTGATGAGCGAGCAGTTTGTGGCTGATGCGCAAAAAACAAAACTGGCGCAAGCGCAGTTTGCCGCAAGCGTGGGTACGCCTGATGAAGCGGTGGCAGAGGTACGTTATCGCCAGGCCACCGTGTCGCCGCGTCGGCGTTTATTGCAGCGCTTCAGCGCCTTCCCCGAAGGCATCCGATTTTTGGTCGATTTGCGTGCCGACATACTGCCGCAGCTCAAGACCGACAAGCGCCTGGCTGCATTTGATGTCGAGATGGAATACATGTTCTCGACTTGGTTTGATGTGGGTTTTCTCGACCTGCGGCGCATCAGCTGGAACTCGCCCGCATCGCTGATTGAAAAGCTCATCAAATACGAAGCGGTGCATGACATCAAGGGCTGGTCTGATGTCAAAAATCGGCTTGATTCAGATCGTCGCTGTTATGGATTTTTTCATCCACGTCTGCCCGACGATCCGTTGATTTTTGTTGAAGTCGCATTGATGGACGACATCGCAGGCTGCATCACGCCGCTGCTCGATGAGTCTGCCGATGCAGCGGATCTGAACAAGGCCACCACGGCTATTTTTTATTCCATCAGCAATACCCAGCTTGGGCTGCGCGGCGTGAGCTTTGGTGATTCGCTCATCAAGCGGGTGGTTGAAACGCTGAAGGATGAGTTTCCAAAACTCAAGGTGTTTGCCACACTGTCGCCGATTCCGGGCTTTCGCAGTTGGCTGGGTAAAAACGCCGGAGCCATGTTGGACAAGCTCGACGATAAAACCCGCAGCGCGCTGGGCCGAGCGATTGGTTTTGAGCCGCCAACGGCAGGTCACTTTTTCAGCGCAGCAGACAACGCGATGGATTTGAATGAAAAATCCCCGGTGCGACTGATGCTGCTGCGCTGCGCCGCGCATTACCTTGGCCAGGCCATGGACGGCGACAAGCCGATGGATGCAGTGGTGCGCTTTCACCTGGGCAATGGCGCGCGAGTGGAGCGGCTGAACTGGGCGGGCGACCCGTCGAGCAAGGGCGTTAAACAATCCTATGGCTTGATGGTCAATTACCTCTATGACCTGCGGCGGCTGGACAAGCACCGTGCATTGCTGGCGCAGGGGAAAATCCCCGTAGCCAGTGGCATCGAAGATTTGTACATTTAGATTTGTATATTTGACCAATTGATTTTTACCAAAAATAACTGGAGACAACATGACTTTCAATTTCTTTGTCGGCAATCGGCGCGATGTACTTCGCGTGAGCGCAGCTTCTCTAGCCGCGCTTTCAATCGGTAGCCGGGCGCAATCAGCCTGGCCCGCCAAACCCGTCACCTTGATCGTGCCTTTTCCTGCAGGCGGCGGCACCGATGCGTTTGCGCGGCCCCTGTCAGCACAGTTTGCCAAACAAACTGGCAAGCCACTCATCATCGACAACCGGGGCGGGGCCGGCGGCACGCTCGGTGCCAGCATCGCAGCCAAAGTTGCGCCCGATGGCTACACGCTGTTCATGGGCGCGGTACACCACACCATCGCACCCAGCATGTACCCCAAGCTCGACTACGACCTTGAAAAAGACTTTGTGCCGCTGGCGCTGATGGCCAATGTGCCGCAGGTGCTGGTCGTCAACCCCAAGCGGGTCGAGGCGCAAAACGTCAAGGCCTTCATCGAGTACGTGCGCAAAAATCCGGCCAAACTCAACTACGGCTCTGCCGGTGCGGGCACGTCGCATCACTTGGCGGGCGAGCTGTTCAAGCAACAAACCAAAACCTTTATCACCCACATTCCCTACCGGGGTGCAGGCCCGGCGTTGCAAGACTTGATTTCGGGCAACGTTGACATGATGTTTGACGGGTTGGGTTCATCGGCGGCGCATATCAAGGGTGGCCGCATCAAGGCGTTGATGGTGTCTGGCCCCAAACGCAACCCGGCTTTCCCGGATGTGCCGTGCGCGGCTGAGGTCGGCCTGCCCGACTACACCGTGACCACCTGGTACGGCATGTGGGCACCCAAAGGCACGCCAGCCGACGTACAGGGCCGCATTGTTGAAGAGCTGCGCAAGGCCGCCAGTACTGATGAGCTCAAAGCCATCTGGGCCAGCAATGGCGCCGAGTTTGGCAATTTTACGCCAGCGCAATTTGGCAACTTTGTGCATGGCGAGGTGGTGCGCTGGGCGGCAGTGGTGAAGGCATCGGGTGCGAAACTCGAATAAGCATTTCATTGACAGCCTGAAATATGAAAAATCACAATCTGTTTGCCGCTCTGCGGGCAGCCTTTCCCAAGGCCCTGGATGACATCGCCATTGAAACTGCCTCCGAGACCGAGAGTGGCCTGAACTACTCCTGGCGCGACATTGACCGTGCCACGGCCATGTTGGCCAACCTGCTGCAATCACTCAAGCTGCCCAAAGGCGCAAGGGTGGCGGTACAGGTTGAAAAGTCTGTTGAAGCCGTGATGCTTTACCTGGCTACGCTGCGCGCCGGCTATGTTTTTCTGCCACTGAACACGGCGTATCAAAGCGCCGAGATTGAATACTTCATTGGCAATGCCGAGCCTGCCGTAGTGGTGTGCAGCAGCAAAAATTTCGGCTGGGTCAGCAAGATTTCCTTCAAGGCTGGCACGCAAAACGTCTTCACGCTGGATGATGACCGCACCGGCTCGCTGCTCACCCGCGCCGCGCATTGCAGCGACCAGCATGAGGTAGCCGTGGTGGCTGCTGACGACATGGCCGCCATTTTGTACACCAGTGGCACCACGGGCCGCAGCAAGGGTGCCATGCTGTCGCACGACAACCTGCTGAGTAACGCGCTGGTGCTCAAGGATTATTGGGGCTGGAAGCCCGGCGATGTGCTGATCCATGCGCTGCCGATCTTCCATGTGCATGGCCTGTTTGTGGCGCTGCATGGTGCGCTGATCAACGGCAGCAAGATGATCTGGCTGTCAAAATTCGATCCGAAAACGGTCGTCAAAAAGCTGCCTGAAGCCACCCTGTTCATGGGTGTACCAACGCTGTATGTGCGCCTGCTGGCCGAGCCAGGTTTGACCAGAGAAGCTTGCCGCAACATACGTCTTTTTGTTGCTGGTTCTGCACCGCTACTGATTGAAACCTTTATCGACTGGCAGCAGCGCACAGGCCACACCATTCTTGAACGCTATGGCATGTCTGAGACCGCGATGCTGACCTCCAACCCCTATGCGGGGGGTGAGCGCCGTGGCGGTACCGTGGGCTTTGCACTACCGGGTGTGAGCCTGCGCGTGCAAAGTGATGAAGGCAACACCCTGCCAGCAGGCGAGATAGGCGACATACAGGTCAAAGGCCCGAACGTCTTCAAAGGCTACTGGCGTATGCCGGAGAAAACGAAAGAAGAGTTCACGGCTGACGGTTACTTTAAAACCGGCGATGTCGGCAAGATCGACGAGCGTGGCTACATCGTCATTGTGGGCCGCAGCAAAGACCTCATCATCAGCGGCGGCTACAACGTTTACCCGGCTGAAATCGAGGGTTATATCAATGACATGCCAGGCGTGGCCGAGAGCGCACTGGTCGGCGTGCCGCACCCAGATTTTGGTGAAGTTGGCATTGCGGTGGTGACTGCAAAAGCCGGTGCGTCAGTCGATGCTGCGCAAGTTGTTGCGGCGCTCAAATCAAAGCTCGCCAACTTCAAAATTCCAAAGCACTGCTATGTGGTCGCCGAGCTGCCGCGCAACAGCATGGGCAAGGTGCAAAAAAATGTGTTGCGTGAGCAGCACAAAAGTTTGTTTGCCTGAAATCAGTCTGGACTGCTATTAAATTAGTAGCTGGTAACTCCCGTATTCATTGGGTTTTTGGCACTTTTAAAGCTGTTTTAACGCAAAACCAGCACCGGAATATGCGAATGCGTCAAAACGTGCTGCGTCTCGCTGCCCATCAGCAGGCGCTTGACACCGCGCCTGCCGTGCGAGGCCATCACGATCAAATCGCATTTGTGCTTTTTGGCGGCGTTGATGATGGCTTCTGCCACCAGGTCTGACTTGACGGTCACAGCCTTTGCCTTGACACCGTGAGCTACTGCGCTTGCTGCTACGGCATCGGCGATGGCTTGGCCGTTTTCGGCCCACTCCTTCTCGATCTTCGCGACATCCATCATTGAAACGGCCATGCCGCCCTCAAAATAGCTTAAGGGATAGCGCGGAACCACCTTGAGGGCGATGATTTGAGCGCCTGTAAGTGCTGCCAGCTGGATGCCGCTGCTGACAGCCATTTTTGACAGCTTTGATCCATCCGTTGCAATAAGAATTCGCTGGTACATGCTGGTCTCCTGTAGTTTTGGTAAGTGTAGATTACTCCTATCCACGGCTTCGCACCAGCCCGCTACCTACGCCAGACTGGATTCGCTTTTACAATCTCGCTCTAGTGTTTTTGCCAGCTTCAATGGCACTAGCTATGCTGCAGCGATTTCTTATTCCCGGAGTTATCACCATGTTGAAAAAGTGTTTGTGGGTTTTTGTGCTGTCTGCGCTGGCACTGACTGCCTGTGGTAAAAAAGAAGAAATGCCCGTTACGGCACCTGTTGCCGCCCTGTCCGCCGCCGAAGAAAAAATTCTCAACATCTACAACTGGCCCGACTACATCGCCAAAGACATGCTGGCCAACTTCACTCTTGACACCGGTATCAAGGTCAATTACCAGACCTTTGAAAACAACGAAGTCCTGCAAGCCAAACTGGTGGCTGGCAACACGGGTTATGACATCGTGGTGCCGGGTGCGGTGTTCGCCAAGTCGCAGATTGATGGTGGCCTGTTGATGAAGCTGGATAAAACCAAAATCAACAACTACGGCAATCTGGATGCCAGCATCATGGCCAAGCTCGATAAGATTGACGCGGGCAACGCCTACCTGGTGCCGTGGGCCTGGAGCTTCACGACAGTCGGCATCAATAAAGCCCAAGTGGCAAAGGCTTTGGGAAGTACGCCCATACCCGCCAACGCATGGGAGCTGGTCTTCAACCCCGAGTACACCGCCAAACTCAAGTCCTGCGGCATTGCGTTTCTGGATTCACCGACCGAGGTTATTCCGCCGGCCATGCATTACCTGGGCAAAAACGGATATTCAAATGATGCAGCCGACCATAAGGCGGCTGGCGACATGCTGGCCAAGGTGAGGCCGCATCTGCGCTTGTTCTCCAGCACCATAGTTGATGATCTGGCGGCTGGCAAGGTCTGCGTAGTCCTGGGCTGGGCCGGTGACATCAACATCGCCAAGGTGCGAGCGATTGAAAACAAGAATGGCAATGAGGTTGAGGCCTTGCTGCCATCAACCGGCGGCCTGATCTTTTTTGACAACCTGGCCATCCCCAAAGATGCCAAACACCCGAACAATGCGCTCGCATTTATCAACTACTTTTTGAAGCCTGAAGTGTCTGCATCGCTGACCAACGAGCTGGGTTACGCGACTGCCAACAAGGCCAGTCTGGCGAACGTCAAACCCGAGATCGCCAAAGACCAGGCGGTTTTTCCGGATGCGGCCAACTTGCAAAAAATGGTCTCGCCAGTCAGCTTCAGCAATGAGGCGCGGCAGTCGATAAGCAACGTCTTCACGCTGTTCAAAAAAGGGACTTGAGCTTTGTCGGATCGGGTCCCTAGCTCTTTGTCAGGCATCAGCGAAGGGTTTTTAAAAACGGATTTACTGGTCAAACGCTTCGATGGCGTTGCCTCGGTAGCAGCGGTGGATGAGGTGTCGCTGTCCATAAACAAGGGCGAAATATTCGCCCTGCTCGGTAGCTCGGGTTGCGGCAAATCGACCTTGCTGCGTATGCTGGCCGGGTTTGAAACACCTACTTCCGGTTCAGTGGTGCTTGATGGGGTAGACATTGCCGCCATGCCGCCCTACGAGCGACCCATCAACATGATGTTCCAGTCGTATGCGCTGTTTCCGCATCTGAATATCTGGGACAACATTGCGTTTGGCCTCAAGCGCGAAGGCATGCCCAAAGCGCAAATTGCCGCGCGGGTTGATGAAATGCTCAATCTCGTGCAGTTGCAAGCCTTTGCCAAACGCAAGCCGCACCAGCTATCGGGTGGCCAGCAGCAGCGCGTGGCGCTGGCGCGCAGCCTGGCGAAAAAACCGCAACTGTTGCTGCTAGACGAGCCGCTGGGCGCGCTGGATAAAAAACTGCGCCAGCGCACGCAGTTTGAACTGGTGAATATTCTTGAATCGGTTGGCGTGACCTGCGTCATGGTGACGCACGACCAGGAAGAAGCCATGGCCATGGCATCACGCATTGCCGTGATGAGCCATGGCCGGGTGTTGCAGGTGGGTACGCCCAAAGAAATTTATGAATACCCGAACTGCCGCTTCGTGGCCGACTTTATTGGCAACGTCAATTTGTTTGAGGGTAGCTTGAGCTTCGATGAGGCAGACCGCTGCGAGGTGACCACCGAGCACGGCGTGGTTCATGCTGGCCACATCATCAACGGCAATCTGGGTATGGCGGCGGTGGTTGCTGTGCGGCCTGAAAAAATTCATCTCTCCAAAAATCGGCCAGCCGGTGTGGCTGTCAATCTGTTCATTGGCAAAGTCAAAGAAATTGCCTACTTTGGCAGCTACAACACCTTCATCATCGAGATGAAGGGCGGTCGCACCGTCAAGGTCACAGAGACCAACACGACGCGCCACGAGAGCACAGCCATCACCTGGGGTGACCCGGTTTTTTTCTGGTGGGACGACACGGCTCCTGTGGTGCTAACACGGTAGCGCAGTAGCTGTTTTCTGATAGTCATGAGCCGCCTCTTCACGCACCTTCAAAGCAAGCTGGGTCGTCGCTTCGTGATAGGCGTGCCCTACGTCTGGCTACTGGTATTTTTTGTGCTGCCGTTTTTGATTCTGCTGCGCATCAGCGTGACCGATATGGCTGGAAGTGGAAATGGCGTTGACCCGTTTGCACCGCTGCTTGACACATCGGGTGGCTCGTGGCGGCTGGTGCTCAAGCTGCAAAACTACCTGTCGGTTTTTACGGATGCGGGCCCGGGCAACACCATTTACGTTGATGCCTACAAAACCTCATTGAAGTACGCGCTGCTGACCACGCTGTTTTGTCTGTTGATTGGCTACCCATTTGCTTATTTTTTAGCGCGAGCCAAAGAGTCCATTCGCCCCGCGCTGTTGATGCTGGTGATGTTGCCGTTCTGGACTTCGTTTTTACTGCGCGTTTATGCCTGGAAGGGCATCCTCGAGGACCAGGGCGTGCTTAATAACCTGCTGCTTTGGCTTGGCATTATTAACCAGCCGCTGGTCATGCTCTATACCGATGTGTCGATGCTGGTCGGCATGACTTATGTGTACCTGCCCTTCATGATTTTGCCGCTGTATGCCAACCTGGTGAAGATGGATGTGCGTTTGCTGGAGGCCGCGCACGACCTGGGTGCCAGCGCGTGGAAGGCCTTCTGGCTGGTGACCGTGCCGCTGAGCAAAGCGGGCATCGTCGCTGGCTGCATGCTGGTGTTTATTCCGGCGGTGGGCGAGTTTGTGATTCCATCGCTACTGGGCGGTGCCGAGAACATCATGATTGGCCGCGTGGTGTGGGACGAGATGTTTAGCAGCAACAACTGGCCGCGTGCGGCCAGCGTGTCGGTGGTGATGATTGTGGTCATTCTGGTGCCGCTGGCCTGGTATTACCGGCGAACCAGTGGACATTTAGACAGGTAAATCACCAGATGAAAGCTATTAGCCGCTTCATCGAAAAAAATGCCAGCCATGCATGGCTTGGTGCGGTGTACCTGTTTCTCTATATTCCGCTGTTTTTCCTGATTGTTTTCTCGTTCAATAGCACGCGGCAGGATGGCGTTTTTACTGGTTTTTCACTGCGCTGGTATGCGGCACTGCTGGATGATCCACGGCTGGTTGAAGGGTTTTTTCTGTCGCTCAAGGTGGCCTTGCTGACGGGCACGCTGTCGGTCATTCTGGGCAGCTTTGCCGCCTTTGTGCTGGTGCGCTACAAACGCTTTTCAGGGCGTACGCTGTTCTACGGGCTGGTCAAGGCACCGCTGGTGATGCCCGAGGTCATCATCGGCATGTCGCTGCTGCTTTTGATGGTGGCGGTGCAGAGGGCGATTGGCTGGCCGGATCGCGGCTTTATCACCATCGTGCTGGGCCACACCTTGCTGGGTATGGCCTATGCCACCATCGTCATCGAGTCGCGCCTGAGCGAGATAGATCGCTCAATTGAAGAGGCTGCAATGGATCTGGGCTGCAGGCCGATGCAGGTGTTTTTTCTGGTCACGCTGCCCAACATCGCCCCGGCGCTGGTGTCCAGCTGGCTTTTGAGTTTCACGCTGTCGTTTGATGATGTCGTTATTTCAGAATTCCTGTCAGGCCCTGGTGTGACGACTTTGCCGCAGGTGATTTTCAGCTATGCGCGGCGCGGCGTGAATCCGTCGATTTATGCGGCAGCAACCCTGCTAATTGCCGCTGTCTCGCTGGGCATCATCGTCTATAGCGTGGCCATGTTGCGGCACCACAAGCGCATTGACCAGGACATTCGCTAGGCAGCGCTGTAGCGCTGAAGCCGGGTTTTGAATACGGCCGCGAATGACATGTAGATTTCACAATCGGCATCTATATTTCTTGATGTGAAATATAAAAATGGTGCGGCGCAAGAATATTTCTCAATATGAGAAATTAAATATCGCATTGTGATAAATTATGAAAATGTATTTGATTTAATTGAATTTAATTTATATCTTATATAAGACATAAGATTGAAAAAAGTCTTCTACAAGACTTAAACTAATGCCTGTCCACAGCGAGTTCGTTTTCTTTTTTTCTTAACTTTTGGAAGCAACACCATGCCGCAAACCCTGACTGAACAATTGAGCCGTGACCAGCAAATTTCTGCCCTCGAAAAAGACTGGGCTACCAATCCGCGCTGGAAAGGTATCAAGCGCGGTTACAGCGCCGCCGATGTGGTGCGTTTGCGTGGCTCATTTCCTATCGAGCACACGCTGGCACGCCGCGGTGCTGAAAAGCTCTGGGGTCTGGTGCACAGCGAGCCTTACGTCAACTGCCTGGGCGCGCTCACTGGTGGCCAGGCCATGCAGCAGGTCAAGGCTGGTGTCAAAGCCATCTACCTGTCAGGCTGGCAAGTTGCCGCCGACAACAACAGCTACGCATCGATGTACCCTGACCAGTCGCTGTATCCGGTTGACTCGGTGCCAACCGTGGTTGAGCGCATCAACAACACCTTCCGCCGTGCGGACGAAATCCAGCACTCCAAAGGTATTGACGCGGGTGACAAGGGTTATATCGACAACTTCGCGCCCATCGTGGCTGATGCTGAAGCCGGCTTTGGCGGTGTGCTCAATGCGTTCGAGTTGATGAAGGCCATGATTAAAGCGGGCGCTGCCGGTGTCCACTTTGAAGATCAGCTAGCTTCGGTCAAAAAATGCGGCCACATGGGCGGCAAAGTGCTGGTACCTACCGCTGAAGCCGTGCAAAAACTCGTTGCTGCCCGCATGGCAGCCGATGTTTGCGGCGTGCCTACGCTGGTGATTGCCCGTACCGACGCAGAATCTGCCGATTTGCTGACCAGCGACTACGACGAAAACGACAAACCTTTCATCACTGGCGAACGCACCCCCGAAGGTTTTTACAGAACCAAAAAAGGTATGGATCAGGCGATTTCCCGCGCTGTGGCTTACGCCCATTACGCCGACCTCGTGTGGTGCGAAACCGGCGCGCCTGACCTTGAGTTTGCCAAGAAGTTTGCCGACGCTGTACACAAGGTTCACCCCGGCAAGATGCTGGCTTACAACTGCTCGCCATCGTTCAACTGGAAGAAAAACCTCGACAACGCCACCATCGCCAAGTTCCAGAAAGAACTCGGTGCCATGGGTTACAAGTACCAGTTCATCACCCTGGCTGGCATCCATTCCATGTGGTACAACATGTTCGACTTGGCACAGGACTACGTGGCACGCGGCATGACGGCCTATGTTGAAAAGGTGCAGGAGCCCGAATTTGCAGCCCGTGACCGCGGCTACACCTTTGTCTCGCACCAGCAGGAAGTGGGTACGGGTTACTTCGACGAAGTCACCACCGTGATCCAGGGTGGCAAGTCCAGCGTGACCGCACTGACTGGTTCGACCGAAGAAGAGCAGTTTCACTGATCGTTTTACCGAGATAGGTCATAAGCCGGGGCGGCGTAAAATCATCAGTCCCCGGCTTTTTGTTCTTTCAAGCGCGGCACTGACCGCGCTTTTTTATTTCCGTTCTCACTCATGATTCAAATCACGCTTCCTGACAATTCACAACGCGAGTTTCCTCAAGCGGTTACTGTCGCCGAGGTCGCCGCTTCAATAGGTAGCGGCCTTGCCAAGGCTGCGCTGGGTGGCAAGGTCGATGGCAAAGTGGTGGACACCAGCTACCTGATTGAAAAAGACAGCGCGCTGGCCATCATCACCGCCAAAGATGCAGACGGCTTGGATTTAATTCGCCACTCGACCGCACACTTGCTGGCCTATGCGGTGAAAGAGCTGTTCCCTGACGCGCAAGTCACCATTGGCCCGGTGATTGAGAACGGATTTTTCTACGATTTCTCTTACAAGCGGCCGTTCACGCCTGAAGATCTGGCGGCGATTGAAAAACGCATGACCGAACTCGCCGCCAAGGACGAGCCGGTGACTCGCCGCGTTCTGCCTCGCGATGAAGCGGTGGTGCATTTCAAAAGCATTGGCGAGCATTACAAGGCCGAAATCATTGCCAGCATTCCGGCTGGCGAGGACGTGTCGCTGTATCGTGAAGGCAATTTTGAAGACCTGTGCCGTGGCCCGCACGTGCCCAGCACCGGCAAGCTGAAGTTTTTCAAGTTGATGAAACTCGCAGGTGCCTACTGGCGTGGTGACCACCGCAATGAAATGCTGCAACGGATTTACGGCACCGCCTGGGCCACCAAAGACGAGTTGCAGCAATACCTGACGCAGCTCGAAGAAGCTGAAAAGCGCGACCATCGCAAGCTGGGCAAAGAGCTGGACTTGTTCCACATCGACGACCATGCGCCGGGGCTGGTATTCTGGCACCCCAAGGGCTGGACGCTGTGGCAGGGCATCGAGCAGTACATGCGCAAGGTCTACCAAGACAACGGCTACCAAGAGGTCAAAGGCCCGCAGATTATTGACAAAACGCTGTGGGAAAAAACCGGGCACTGGGACAAGTACCGCGACAACATGTTCACCACCGAGAGTGAAAAGCGAGAGTATGCGCTCAAGCCCATGAACTGCCCCGGTCATATCCTGATATTCAAGCAGGGCATCAAGAGCTACCGCGATTTGCCGCTGCGCTACGGTGAGTTCGGCCAGTGCCACCGCAAAGAGCCATCGGGTGGTTTGCACGGCATCATGCGGGTGCGCGGTTTTACGCAGGATGATGGCCACATTTTTTGTACCGAAGATCAAATTTTGCGTGAGTGCGTGGACTTCACGTCGCTGCTACAAAAAGTCTATACCGACTTTGGTTTTAAAAACATCATCTACAAGGTGGCGACGCGCCCGGAGGCACGCATTGGCTCTGACGAAAGCTGGGACAAGGCCGAGGCGGCTTTGATCGAGAGCCTGCGCCAGTCGGGCTGCGAGTATGAAATAGCGCCTGGCGACGGCGCTTTTTATGGCCCAAAGCTCGAATACACCCTGAAAGACGCGATTGGCCGCCAGTGGCAGTGCGGCACGATTCAAGTCGATTTTTCCATGCCTGAGCGGCTTGATGCCGAGTACGTGGGCGAAGACGGCGCACGCCATCGCCCCGTGATGTTGCACCGCGCGATTGTGGGCAGTTTGGAGCGGTTCATCGGTATTTTGATCGAGGAACACGCTGGGGCGATGCCAACTTGGCTGGCTCCAGTGCAGGTTTGTATCCTCAATATCACCGATTCCCAAGCTGATTACGCCCGGGAAGTTGCGAAAACGCTGCAAAATCAAGGGCTTAGGGTGCATTTGGATCTGCGCAACGAGAAAATAACGTATAAAATACGAGAGCAGTCGCTTCAGAAGCTTCCCTTTATCCTTGTCGTAGGCGACAAAGAGCGGGATGCCAAAACTGTTGCGGTGCGTGCCCGGGGCAATAAAGACCTTGGCGTGATGTCCATCGAAGCGTTTGCACAGCAAATAGCTGCCGACATTGCACAAAAAACCTGATTTTTGACAAGTTTTGTTGATCATTTCGGTCTTTGGCCCAATGAATACGGGCGTGAGCAGCTATAGCTTTTATAGCAAGATTTAAGGACTAGAACCATCGCTACTGAATTCCGTGACCGCCGCCAACGCGAAGAACGCAAGCACCGCTTGAACCGTGAAATCATGGCCCCCGAAGTACGACTCTCGGGCCCCGACAACGAGCCTTTAGGCGTTGTCAGCATCATGGAGGCCCTGCGCCTGGCTGGTGAGGCAGACGTAGACCTTGTAGAAATTTCACCCACGGCGGTACCGCCCGTGTGCAGGTTGATGGATTACGGCAAGTTCAAGTACGCCGAGCAGAAGAAGGCAGCGGAAGCCAAGTCCAAGCAAAAAGTGATCGAGATCAAGGAAGTCAAATTCCGACCCGGCACTGACGATGGTGACTACAACATCAAATTGCGCAATATCAAGCGCTTTTTGGATGACGGCGACAAGTGCAAGATTACTTTGCGCTTTCGGGGTCGCGAGATCACGCACCAAGAGCTGGGCTTGGCCCTGCTGGCGCGGATTCGTGATGAGCTGGCAGATTTGATTGTGGTGGAGCAGTTCCCCAAGCTTGAAGGCAGGCAGATGGTCATGATGATCGCGCCGGGCCGTAAAAAGCCGGGCGTTAAGCAAGCCTCAGAATCCGTACCTGTGGTAGCTGCACCAGTTGCAGCCGCGTAGGTTTTGAACAGGTGGCGAGCTGATTTTTCAGCTGGCCGTTTTAGGGAACATTTTTAGTGTTTCCTGTGAAGTCAGGCTTTGGTCTGGCTTCCAAAAAAGTGGTGGGGTAAAACTCACCACTTAACAAGTGGCAAGCTAATAACTCGCCACTAACAAGTGGTGAATTTAAAACTCGCCACTAACAAGTGGTGAATTTAAAACTCGCCACTAACAAGTGGCTCGGGGCCATCAAGCTTGCGAGAGTTTCGCAGCGCCTCACGAGCACAAATGAAAAGGAGCATTAACATGCCCAAAATGAAGACCAAGAGCGGCGCTAAAAAGCGTTTCCGCGTTCGTCCCGGTGGCACCGTCAAGCGCGGCCAAGCCTTCAAGCGTCACATCCTGACCAAGAAGACCACCAAAAACAAGCGCCAACTGCGTGGTACGGTGACTGTTCGTGAGACCGAAATGGGTCGCATGGCACAGATGCTGCCCGGCCGTGGCATTTAATTTAACGACGAACAAGGAGTAATCACATGCCTCGCGTCAAACGTGGTGTAACGGCTCGCGCCCGCCACAAAAAAGTTTTAGCCCTTGCAAAAGGTTTCCGTGGTCGCCGCGGTAACGTCTTCCGGATCGCCAAAGAAGCGGTCATGAAGGCCGGGCAATATGCCTACCGTGACCGCCGTACCAAAAAGCGCGTGTTCCGCCGTTTGTGGATCACGCGTATCAACGCTGCAAGCCGCGCTTGCGGCCTAACCTACAGCCAGTTTGCCAATGGCTTGCGAAAAGCCGGTATCGAGATTGACCGCAAGGTTCTGTCTGATATGGCGATTCACGATAGCGCCGCATTTGGTGCCATCGTTGAACAGGTGAAAGCCAAGCTGGCCGCGTAATTTTCAGCGCGACTTGCTACTAAAACAGTAGCTGGTCGCGCCCGGAAATAAAGGGCTAGAGCTTGAAAAGGCTCTGGCCTTTTTTGTTTTGTGCAGGTCTCATACTCTGCTCGATACTGATTTTGTTGATTAGCTAGAACTTTCAAAGAACTCTCAAAAAAACATGACTCAACCCGATGCCCTGAACGCTCTGGTGCTAAGCGCCCAAACCAGTTTTGAGCAAGCCGCGACCCCGGCTGATCTTGAAAACGCCAAGGCGCAGTTTTTGGGTAAGTCGGGCAAAGTCACCGAGTTGATGAAGGGCATGGCGGCTTTAAGCGTAGACGAGAAAAAGTCGCGCGGTGCAGCCATCAATCTTGCCAAGCAGGCGATTGAAGCAGCCTTGACTGAGCGTCGCAACGCGCTGGCCAATACCGAGCTTGAAAAGCAGCTCAAGGCCGAAGCGTTGGATGTCAGCCTGCCTGGCCGCCAGCACACACAAGGCGGTTTACACCCTGTGTCGCTGACTTTGGAGCGCATTGAAGCGATTTTTGGCTCCATGGGTTTTGATGTGGCACAAGGCCCGGAAATTGAAACCGACTGGTTCAATTTCACCGCGCTGAACACGCCAGAAGACCACCCGGCCCGCTCAATGCACGACACGTTTTATGTCGAAGGCGGCACTGAGGCCGCGCCGAATTTGCTGCGTACCCACACCAGCCCGATGCAGATCCGTTATGCGGTGCAGCACGTTAAAAAGCATCGCGCCCTGATTGACGCTGGCAAAGGTAACGCAGGAGCCTTTACAGGTTCGATGCCCGAGATTCGCGTGATCGCGCCGGGCCGTACCTACCGTGTCGACAGCGACGCGACCCATTCGCCGATGTTCCACCAGTGCGAAGGCCTGTGGATTGGCGAGAACGTGAGCTTTAAAGACTTGAAGTTTGTCTTTACTAATTTCTGCCGTACCTTTTTTGAAAGCGATGACTTGGTGCTGCGTTTCCGGCCCAGTTTTTTCCCCTTCACAGAGCCGAGCGCTGAAATCGACATCCAGTTCCAGACCGGGCCTCTCGCTGGCCGCTGGCTTGAAGTGGCGGGCTCCGGCCAGGTACATCCGAACGTGGTGCGCAACATGGGGCTTGATCCTGAAAAATACATTGGCTTTGCCTTTGGCATGGGGCCAGACCGTTTGACCATGCTGCGCTACGGTGTGAACGACTTGCGCCTGTTCTTTGATGGTGACGTGCGGTTTTTGTCGCAGTTTCAGTCTTAAAAAGAGGGTTATTGGGGTCAGACGCCAATTTCATTACGATGCACAGCATCGCACCCGAAGGGCGTGCCAAGGGCACGATGAATTTAGACTCTGACCCCAAAAACCCTAATAAAAATCAAGAAGAATCGAGTTAAACATGCAATTCCCAGAATCCTGGTTGCGCGAATTTTGCAATCCGCCACTGTCTACCCAGCAACTCGCCGACACATTGACCATGGCCGGGCTTGAGGTTGAAGAACTAAAGCCCGTCGCGCCACCGTTCAGCAAAATTGTGGTGGGTCAAATCAGGGAGGCGGTGCGGCATCCGGATGCTGACCGCTTGCAAGTCTGCAAGGTAGACGTAGGGCAGGGCGCGTTACTCAACATCGTTTGCGGCGCGCCCAACGCCCGTGTCGGGATCAAGGTGCCCTGCGCCATGGTCGGCGCCGAGCTACCCCCCAGTGAAAACGGCAAACCGTTTCTCATCAAAGTCGGCAAGCTACGTGGCGTTGAAAGCCAGGGCATGCTGTGTTCTGCACGTGAGTTAAAGCTGTCAGAAGACCATGGCGGTTTGCTGGAGCTGGCGGCGGACGCGCCACTGGGCGAAGACATCCGTGCCCACCTCAAGCTCGACGACACGCTGTTCACCCTCAAACTCACGCCCAATTTGGCGCATTGCCTCAGCGTCTACGGCGTGGCGCGTGAAGTCGCGGCGCTGACTGGCGCAGCGTTGAATACGCCGACTATTCCATCAGTGGCAGTGTCTGACCAGACGCAGCTCGCAGTCAAAATCAGCGCCCCCGATCTGTGTGGCCGCTTTTCAGGCCGTGTGGTGCGCAACGTCAATACCCAAGCTGCAACCCCCCAGTGGATGGTTGATCGTCTGGCGCGCTGCGGCCAGCGTAGTGTGACGGCACTGGTTGATATTTCAAATTACGTGATGTTCGAGCTGGGTCGCCCGAGTCATATTTTTGACCTCGACAAAATCAACGGCGCACTGGATGTGCGTTGGGGCAGGCCGGGTGAAACACTCAAGCTGCTGAACGGCAACACGGTCACAGTTGATGAAAAAGTCGGTGTGATTGCTGATGACACCCAGGTTGAGTCGCTCGCTGGCATCATGGGCGGCGATGCTACCGCCGTGTCTGATGAGACCAAAAATGTCTATGTAGAAGCCGCTTTCTGGTGGCCCAAGGCGATTGCAGGTCGCTCACGCCGCTACAACTTCTCCACCGATGCAGGTCATCGCTTCGAGCGCGGGGTTGACCCTGGCCATACGGCCCCGCACCTAGAGCGCATCACGCAACTCATCATCGACATTTGCGGCACGCCGCAAACCGTCTGCGGCCCCATGGACGATGCGCAGGTCAATTTACCCAAGGCAACACCTGTCACGTTGCGCGTGGCCCGTGCCAGCAAGGTGATTGGTATGCCGCTGACACAAGCCCAGTGCCTTGATGCGCTCAAGCGCCTTGGCTTGAGCGTGACAGAGGGTGACGGCACTTTAACCGTGATGCCGCCAAGTTACCGCTTTGACCTGCAAATTGAAGAAGACCTGATTGAAGAAGTCGTGCGCATGGTGGGTTACAACAACCTGCCAGAAACCCCACCGCTGGCACCCATCACGGCCAAGCTGCGTGCAGAGGCCGAACGCAGCCCATTCGCCGTGCGCCATGCACTGGCCGCACTAGGCTACCAGGAAATCATCAATTTCAGCTTTGTCGAAGAGCGCTGGGAGCATGAACTGGCCGGCAATGCCAATCCCATCAGGCTGCTGAACCCGATTGCCTGCCAGATGAGCGTGATGCGCTCCTCCCTGCTGGCATCGCTGATCCAGGTGCTGAAATTCAATCTTGATCGCAAGGCACCGCGTGTCAATGTGTTTGAGCTTGGCCGGGTATTTTTGCGTGACGCGCAGAGCCAGAACACCGACACGACGGTTGCCGGTTTCAACCAGCCCATGCGCGTGGCTGGCCTAGCTTATGGCCCACGTGCGGCCTTGGGTTGGGCGCAGCTTGATAAGGGCGTGGACTTTTTTGATATCAAGGGCGATGTGGAGGCCTTGCTTGCACCCGTGAAGACCGTTTTTGCCCCCGCATCACATCCGGCGATGCATCCGGGCCGCTGCGCCAGCGTATCGGTTGTCGGCAAACAGATTGGCTTCGTTGGCGAGCTGCATCCCAAATGGCGTCAAGGCTACGAGCTGGCACAGGCCCCGCTGATGTTTGAGCTTGAGTTGGATGCCGTGTTGCAGCGACGGGTGCCCGTTTTTGCGGCGGTCAGCAAGTTCCAGCCGGTCGAGCGCGACATCGCCGTCATCGTGCCAGAGAGCACTACCCACGCTGCACTGATAGCCGCCATTGAAGGGGCTGATAGCAAACAGACCAAGGGCCTGCTTAAAAGCGCAACGCTGTTTGATGTCTACAGACCACAGCAGGCGAGTAGCTCTATGCAATTGGGCGAGAAAAGCCTAGCTGTGCGCTTGGTGCTGACGAGCGACACCGCTACACTGACCGAGGAAGAGATAGAAGCGGTTGTCCAGGCAGTGCTGGCTAATCTTCAGCTTCAATTGCAGGCGCGCTTGCGGACCTGATTCCATTTCCAGATCAATATGATATGTTGTTGCTTCGTCTTGCCGTGGGTTTTTGGGGTCAGAGCCCAAATTCGCTGAGCCTTTGGCTCGCCCGTAGGGTGCAGTGCTTGCACTGCAGCGAAATTGGTGTCTGACCCCAATAACCCACGCCTAATCTCCTATTGATCTGAAAATGGAATGACTATCCAGATCAACGGGTGAAGCCCTAAAAAAATAATCACGCGGAGCAGCGGACATGGAATTTTCGATTGAAAGCCTGGAAACCCCGGCGCTCACCAAAGCGCATCTGGCGGAATTGCTGTTTCAGCAAATTGGGCTCAACAAGCGCGAATCGAAAGACATGATCGATGCGTTTTTTGATCTCATTTCCGACAGCCTGGTAGATGGCACCGACGTGAAGATTTCTGGCTTTGGCAACTTTCAAATCCGTACCAAGGCCCCACGGCCTGGCCGCAACCCGCGCACGGGTGAAGCCATCCCGATCCAGGCCCGCCGGGTGGTCACTTTCCATGCCAGTCACAAGCTCAAGGAACAGATCCAGGGCCACACCGGCGCC
>JBKJOH010000285.1:0-15784 GCA_046593295.1 Polaromonas sp.
CTGCTGCCAGTAGCGCACGGTGACTTCGAGTACAAAGTCTTCTTCCCAGGTTAAAAATGCGTCACGCATCAGGCTGGCGATGTCGTAGCTGATGGGGCCGTAAACGGCATCCTGGAAATCCAAGATGGATAGAGCATGGCTGCTGTCATCGGCCATCAAGTTCCTGGGCATGAAGTCGCGATGCACGAAGACACGCGCACCATCCAGCGACTGCAAGTTACTCGCCTTGATGTGCGCAAACGCCTCATCAAACTTGCCCTGTGCATCGCGGCTCAAAGTGATGCCTCTGTGTTTGCCGACATACCACTCGGGGAACAGCGCCAGCTCGCGGCTTAACAGGGCATCGTCATAAGGCGGCAGCACGCCGGGTTTTGACGAGAGTTGCCAGCGAATCAGCAAGTCGATGGCCTCCATGTACAGCGCGTGGTGCGCCGCACTGGGTTGGGCTATGGCATCAACGGCTGCTGGTGGTGCGATCACGTCCATCATGGTTTTGTGCCCCAGGTCATTGAGCAGCATGAAGCCTGCGGCTTCGTCCCAAGCCAGCACGCGGGGTGCGGGAAGGCCTGCATCATGCATTAAGGCGGCGACTTTTACAAAGGGCTTGCAATCTTCCTTGTCGGGTGGCGCGTCCATGATGATGAAGCTGCCCGTAACGCCGCTGACACCAACCCTGAAGTAGCGGCGAAAACTCGCGTCGGCTGACGCGAGTTGTACGCTGGCCACGTCAAGGCCGTGCTCGAGGGCAATGCTGGTCAGCCAGTTTGAAAAGGCGCTGCCCCGGCTGGGGTCAGACCAGACGATGGCGCGGGCGTTGCTTGGGGCACTCATGGCTGGTCCAGTCGATGGGTATGGGTGGTCATGGATAATCAGCTTCGATTCTACAAACGGGTTTACCTCCTACCATCGATGCACCGCGCATCTCCTTTACCTCACTTGCCTTTTTTGCGCTCCCCGGTGTCTCGGGCCGTTGCTTGCCTGGTGTCTTGCGCAGCGCTGGGGGCGGTATATTGCGCGCCCTCATCGGCTCAGGGCTTGCCACCTGATGAGCATGTCATCACCCCGGTAGAGGCAGTGGTAGAGAGGGATGCACCGCCACGACCAGCGCCTGTTGGTGCTCGGCCTGAGGTAGCGGGTGCAATTCCCAAGGGGCCGAACGACCTCGACTCGCCGATACCGCTCAAAATGACCCGACTGTTGGCCGAGAAGCCACCCGAGGGCGATGCCAACAAGCCCGCAAGCTTTGTATTTGGTGACCGGGTTTCTGGTCGCCCGGATCTCGAAACAGTGCTTGATGGCAATGCCGAGCTGCGCAGGGGGCCAAGCGCCGTTCGCGCCGACCGCATTGAATTTTACCAGCCAGATAACTCGCTGGATGCCATCGGTAACGTGCGCTTGAGTACCAAGGGCAACCAGTACCAAGGCACACGCCTGCAAATCAAGTTTGACACTTTCGAGGGGTATTTTGCGGAGCCGTCGTACCAGTTTATTTCTAACGGCGGCAACGGAAAGGCCAGCCGAATTGACTTTATCAATGAAAAAACCCTGATTGCGCGCAACGCCACCTACACGACGTGCGAGAGAACAGATGCAGCGTCTTGGGGGAATCCGGCCTGGATATTGACCGGAACCAGCTTCAAGTTTGACCAGGAGGCGGAAACCGGCGAGGCGACGGGGGCGGTGCTCAAGTTCAAGGGCGTGCCCATTTTGGCTGCGCCTGTCTTTAGCTTTCCCACTGGCGACAAGCGCAAATCAGGCTTGTTGCCGCCAACTTTCAGCGTTGATTCCGTCAGCGGAACGGCTGTCGGCCAGCCCTACTATTTCGACATCGCACCCAACCGTGATGCAACGGTTTTTGCGACGGTCCTGAGCAAGCGCGGACTGGATCTGGGTGGCGAATACCGCTACCTTGACAAGGACTACAAAGGCAAGCTGCGCGGCGATTATTTGCCCAGTGACAAACTGCGGAGCCGCGACCGCTGGGCGATTGCAACCGAGCACTCTGGCATTATTCGTACTGATGTGCCCGTCCTAGGCAATTTGGGTGCCAGCCTAAATCTGAATCGCGTCAGTGACAATAATTACTGGCGCGACTTTCCGCGTGCCATACCTACGCTGACCCAGCGCTTGCTGTCCAACACCGGTAGTTTGAGCTATGGGCGGGGTTATTTTTCTGCTGGTCTGAGCGTCACGAAATGGCAAACGCTACAGGACCCCGATTCGATCATTGCGCCGCCGGCTGACCGCCTGCCGCAGATTACGGCGACCTACACCCGTGTCAACGCGCCGATTGCCGGCTTCAAGGGCTTTGACTGGTCCATCTCTGGTGATTTCACGCGTTTTTCTGCCGACCGATTGTTGACCCTGCAACCCAATGCCAACCGGGGGGTGGCCTTGGCGCAAATCAGCCGTCCATGGATTTCACCGGGCGGGTACGTCACGCCAAAAATGCAGTTGCATGCAACGGCTTACAGTTTCATAACGCCGCTGGCCGATGGCAGCCAGTCCGCCACCCGCCTGGTGCCGACTTTCAGCCTGGACAGCGGTTTGCAGTTTGAGCGCAAGGCTACTATTTGGGGCCGTGAATTGACGCAGACGCTGGAGCCGCGCGCCTTTTATGTGCGCACCCCGTATCGTGACCAGAGCTTGTTGCCCAACTATGACTCGGGCCTCAATAGCTTCAACTTTGCAACGGTGTTCACCGAGAACGCTTTTGTCGGCAATGACCGCATCGCGGATTCGAACCTGTTGACGCTCGGCGTGACATCCAGGTTGCTCAACCCCGAGACTGGGGCAGAACTGGTGCGTGCAGGTGCGGCGCAGCGCCTTCGTTTTAGCGATCAGCGGGTTACCTTGCCGGGTCAGTTGCCAGTAACGGATCGCGTTAGTGATTTGCTGTTCGGTACAACCATCAACTGGACTCCCCAGTGGTCTCTGGACGGTATCGTCCAGTACAACCCAAAGATCCGCGAGTCCGAACGCAGCAGCTTTAGCGCGCGCTACAACCCTAGTGATTACCGCGTGGTCAGCGCATCGTTCAGGCGGCAGCGCAACATCAGCGATTCAGTGGACTTGGGCTGGCAGTGGCCGCTGAACGACTTTCTGGGCGATAAGGGCAAAAATCTGGGGCCGGGTCGCGGTCAGGGGGGCGGGCGGCTTTACAGCGTAGGACGCCTGAACTACAGCATTCAAGACAAAAAACTGGTTGATGCCGTCGTCGGGCTTGAGTACGATGGCTGCTGCTGGATTGGCCGTGTGGTGCTGCAGCGCTCGCAGAACAGTACGGTTGCGTCCAATACCCGAATCCTATTTCAACTGGAGTTGATCGGATTTTCCCGACTTGGCGTGAACCCCCTTCAACTTCTGAAACAAAATATTCCGCGTTACCAATTACTGCGTGATCAAGTGACGGCACCCAGCCGCTTTACCAACTATGACTAAATACTTTTCTCCATCCCACCCGCCCGTGTCTGTGCCTGCGCCTGGCGCGGCGGGCTGTTTTTTGGCCTGCCAGCTGCTGGTTGCGGCGGCACTTGCCCTGCCGTGTCTGGGGGCCCAGGCGCAAACCCTCAGACCCTCCGGACCATTGCGCACACCCGGCTTCGAGCTGTCCAATCCGGCCAGTTTTGGCCGCTCGGCGGGTGGTCAGCGACAGGCAGACTTTATTGTGGCTGTCGTGAACTCCGAGCCGGTGACGAACAACGAGGTGCGCTCCAAACTGATACGCGCAGAGCAGCAACTGACCCAGCAGGGAGGCGTGTTGCCGCCGCGTGGCGAGCTGGCCCGGCAAGTGCTGGAGCGGCTGATTAGCGACAAGGCACAACTTCAAATGGCAAAGGCCTCGGGCGTGCGGGTGGATGAAAACTCACTCGACAACGCCGTGCTGTCGGTTGCCCAGCAAAACCAGATGTCGGTTGAGGAACTGCGCCGCCGGCTTGTCGCTGATGGCATTGATTACAACCGCTTCCGTTCGGACATCCGCGATGAGCTGTTGGTAACCCGTTTGCGTCAACGCGAGGTGGATGCTCGCGTGTCTGTGACAGATGCCGATATCGACCAGTTCCTGCGTGACCAGGACGGCAACACCGATAGCGCGAACATGGAAATCAATCTGGCCCAGATCCTGGTGGTTGTTCCTGAAAACGCGCCCCCACAGCAGCTGGCAGCGCTGCAGGCCAAGGCTGCACAGGCGGCAGAAAAGGCCCGCGCTGGCGGCGATTTTGCAGCGCTGGCCAATGAGTTTTCAGACTCACCCTCTAAGGCTACAGGCGGGCAGATGGGCCTGCGCAGCGCGGAGCGCTACCCGCCGCTTTTTATAGAGGCAACGCAAAATTTGCGTACTGGCGGTGTAGCCGGGCCGATACGAAGCGGGGCTGGTTTCCACGTTCTTAAGGTGATAGAGAAAAAGCAGGCCGGAATGCCGGGTGTCAACATCACGCAAACCCGCGCACGGCACATTTTGCTGCGCCCAGGGCCGCAGTTGACAGAAGCCGCCGCCGCAGAAAAACTGGCAGACATCAAAAAGCGTGTTGCAGCCGGGCGGGCTGATTTTGCGGCTGAAGCGCGTGACAACAGCGTTGATGGTTCTGCCAAAGATGGCGGCGATTTGGGCTGGACCAACCCCGGCAGTTTTGTGCCAGAGTTTGAACAGGTTATGAATGGCCTGGCAGCGGGCCAGATGTCAGACCCGCTGACATCCCGCTTCGGCGTGCATTTGATCCAAGTGCTGGAGCGGCGCACCAACCAGTTGTCCACCCGCGACCAGCGCGAGCTGGCTAGAGGCGTGTTGCGTGAGAAAAAACAAGAAGAGGCCTATGCGCTATGGGCGCAAGAAGTACGGGGACGAGCCTACGTGGAATACCGCGATCCGCCCCAGTGATGTGGCCCCCACGTTCGCTCGCTTCGCGTAGCTCTCTGCCCCCCGAGGGGGCTAATTTCCCTTGGGGCTGCCCGGCGGGAAATTGCTGGCCCCCGCGTTCGCGCACTTCGTGTCGCTCTCTGCTCCCCGAGGGGGCTAATTTTTCTAGGGGCGGCCCGTCGAAAAATTGCTGGCTCCCACGTTCGCCATGAAACACATTCCCCGAAAGCGTTTTGGCCAGCATTTTCTGACGGATCGCTTCATCATTGAAGAGATTGTGCGAGCCATTGCGCCGCAGGCTGGGCAAGCGATGGTCGAAATTGGCCCTGGGCTACAGGCGCTGACGCAACCGTTGGTGGAGCGTTTGGGGCGTTTGACGGTGATTGAGCTGGATCGTGACCTTGCCGTTCAGTTGCGGGCCAATCAGCAACTGGTGGTGATTGAGTCTGATGTGCTCAAGGTTGATTTCAAAGCGTTGGCGGCAAGCGCAGGACATAAGCTGCGCGTGGTCGGCAACTTGCCCTACAACATTTCCACACCGATTTTGTTTCAGTTACTGGATGCGGCAGAAGTGATTGAAGACCAGCACTTCATGCTCCAAAAAGAGGTCATTGACCGCATGGTGGCCAAGCCTGCGACCAGCGACTATGGCAGGCTCAGTGTGATGCTGCAATGGCGCTACGCCATGGAAAGCGTGCTGTTTGTGCCGCCCCAAAGTTTCGACCCACCGCCGCGCGTTGACAGTGCGGTGGTGCGCATGGTGCCGTATGCCGCGCCCGAGGTGCTAGATGTCAAACTGTTCAGTGAGTTGGTGAGGGTGGCCTTCAGCCAGCGCCGCAAGCTGCTGCGCCATTCATTGGGCAAGTGGCTGGAGCAGCGGAACTTTACGGGCAGCTTTGACCTACAGCGCCGCGCTGAGGAAGTACCCGTTAGCGAGTACACGGCACTCACACAGCGGGCGTAAAAAAGCCCGGCATCACTTTCGTGACCGGGCTTTTTGTTTAGCGCGTTGTCTGCTTAAGCAGCTGCCAGCCAGTAACCCGAATTAAACGGGCTGCTCATTCTTAAAGCGAGTGGCGAAACGTCAACCAACTTGTCGGTCGGCATGGCTTCTTCACCTTCTGCAACTGCTTGTGGGGCCTGATTCGCCCGATCCCCTTGGCCGATGTCTGGGGAGCGGGCTACAGAAAAGAATAAAAGCATCTGAACGGAATCTTTCGATCCGCCCAGTAGTCCGCCGCATCCCTGAAGATGTCGAGTAACTGCTCGCGCGCTTCTTTGTCAAACTTGGCGTTGGCCGGAATTTGCTCCAGCACCACGATAAAGCCTGGCTGCGGGCCTGATTTGTGAACCAAGTCAGTCATGCAGTCGTAAAGCGCATCAAAATTTTTGCCGAAATGCGAGGGAAAGGTGTACTGCGCGGCAATCATGTCCAGGATGTCCTGCTTACTCTGGGCGCTGCTCAGATTTGCGTACAGGAAATGCTGGTTGAGCTGCGTGGCAGCATCCTGCAACTGCGGTACGCGAAAAGCGCGTATCGATTGCACGATGTTTGGCCTGATGCCTTTCAGGGGCGTGTCGCCTTCTCGACGAAGTGGTGTGTCCATCTCCGCTTCACTTTCTTTAAAGTCAAAATTTAAAATAACAACCACCGTTCAAATTACTGAACGATTTTGCGAAAACTCGCATAGTGATCGTCGGTGTAATAACAGGCCTCTGGCGCGGCGGGCATCAAGCCACCGCAAATAATCCGTCTGGCTCCCCGCGTGCGTTCGCTGGGTGTTTTGACGGTGTATTCACGGTAGTAGCCACGGTTTTTGGCAGGGAGAATTCGCTCCCGGTTGCCAAATACTGTGCCGTCCTTGTCGTACCGAAACGGGCCACCCTTGTAAATCAGTGCCATCATGTCGCGCCCCTGGAGCGGCAGCTCGGCTACAGCGATGATGTTGACCGGCTTGTCCTGTGGGCCTTTGGCTTGCACCACACTGGGGCTAAACCAGACCAGGCCAATCAAGCCAATCCACAAAATCAAACCAGTCGCCGCACCCACCCTGAACCAACGCTTGAACCCCTTAAGCCCATTACGCAACATGAAAAATCCCTTTCTTGGAAATCAAGAACCTCACCCCCCAGCCCGACCTTGATGCCCGGCTCAGTTTTCGGGTTAACCCTTAATTTTCAAGAGTCATAGTTTGACGCATCCGGACAAAAAACGCAAGGGGGCTGAAAATTTAAGCACTAAGCTTGAAGAAAACGGATTAATGTAGTTAGTGCTTGCTATTCTAAAAAGTATTATCTAGCCGCATTTGCATCGGCAACTGTAAGTGCCGTCATATTGACAATACGCCGGACGGTTGCAGTAGCGGTCAAAATATGCATAGGCTTGTTGGCCCCCAGAAGAACCGGGCCAATGGCGATATTGCCGCCTGCCGCCGTCTTGAGCAGGTTGTAAGAAATATTGGCCGCATCAATGTTGGGCAGCACCAACAGGTTGGCCTCGCCCATCAGGGTGCTGTTGGGCATGATGAGCGCGCGAGCGCCGTCATCTAGTGCCATGTCACCATGCATTTCACCATCAACCTCAAGCCACGGGGCCTTGGTCTTGAGCAGATCCAGCGTGTGACGCATCTTGATCGCGCTTGGTAGACTCGACGAGCCAAAGTTGGAGTGCGACAGCAGTGCAGCTTTGGGTTTGATGCCGAAGCGCATCATTTCTTCTGCCGCCATGATCGTGATTTCGGCGAGTTGCTCGGCGGTCGGATCGTAATTGACATGGGTATCGACCAGAAACACCTGGCGGCCAGGCAGCAGCAGGCCATTCATGCAGGCGTAAGTGTTAACGCCTTCGCGCTTGCCAATCACCTGATCAAGATAGTCCAGATGAAGTGCCGTTGTGCCCCATGTGCCGCAGATCAGGCCGTCCACATCGCCCTTGTGCAGCAGCATGCCGGCAATCAGTGTCAGGCGACGGCGCATCTCTATTTTGGCCATCTGTATCGTCACGCCACGGCGCTCCATCATGCGGTGGTAGGTTTGCCAGAAGTCTCGGTAACGGTGGTCTTGCTCGACGTTGACGACATCGTAGTCCAGCTCTTCCTTGAGGCGCAGGCCAAACTGGTCGATGCGGCTGGCGATGACGGCGGGCCGACCAATCAGTGTTGGTCGTGCTAGGGCTTCGTCAACCACAATCTGGCAAGCGCGCAGCACGCGCTCTTCTTCGCCTTCTGCGTATGCCATGCGTTTGCGGGAGGCTGCTTTGGCGGCCACAAAAATCGGCTTCATCATGGAGCCTGAAGCGTAGACAAAACTCTGCAGTTTTTCCCGGTATGCATCCATGTCCTGGATCGGTCGCAAAGCCACACCGCTGTCCGCTGCAGCTTGCGCTACTGCTGGTGCAATCTTTATCATCAGGCGCGGATCGAACGGTTTTGGAATCAGGTATTCCGGGCCAAATGCCAGCTTTTGGCCCGCATAGGCGGCTGCCACAACCTCGCTTTGCTCGGCCTGCGCCAGCTCGGCAATCGCATGTACCGCTGCAATTTCCATCTCGACGGTGATGGTGGATGCGCCCGCATCCAGCGCCCCCCGAAAGATATAGGGGAAGCACAAAACGTTGTTGACCTGATTCGGGTAATCCGAGCGGCCGGTCGCCATGATGGCATCGTCGCGGACAGACTTTACATCGTCGGGAGAGATTTCGGGATTGGGGTTGGCGAGGGCAAAAATGATGGGCTGGGCCGCCATCTTCATGACCATGTCTTGTTTGAGTACGCCGCTGGCGGACAGCCCGAGGAAAATGTCCGCGCCTTCAATGATGTCGCTCAGTGTGCGCGCCGACGTTTTCTGGGCAAACTGGATTTTGTCTTCATCCATCAACTCGGTGCGGCCCTCATAAACCACGCCAGCCAGATCCGTCACGAAGATGTTCTCGCGCGGAATCCCGAGTTTGAGCAACAGGCCCAGACAAGCCAGGGCGGCCGCGCCTGCACCCGACGTTACCAGTTTGACGTGCTTCGGGTCCTTGCCGACAACTTTCAAGGCGTTCAGTATGGCGGCACCTACCGTGATGGCCGTGCCATGCTGGTCATCATGGAAGACCGGAATTTTCATGCGTCTGCGCAGCTCGCGCTCAACGTAAAAGCAGTCCGGTGCCTTGATGTCTTCGAGGTTGATGGCACCAAAGGTTGGCTCTAGCGAGGCAATGATATCGACCAGCTTTGCCGGGTCTTTCTCGTCAATCTCGATATCGAACACGTCCACGCCGGCGAACTTCTTGAATAAAACTGCCTTGCCTTCCATCACTGGCTTGGAGGCCAGCGGGCCGATGTCGCCCAGGCCCAGTACCGCCGTTCCGTTGGTGATCACGGCGACCAGATTGCCACGGCTGGTGTACTTGAAGGCGTTGTTCGGGTCCTTGACGATCTCTTCACAGGGCGCGGCAACGCCTGGTGTATAGGCCAGTGCTAGGTCATGCTGGTTAATCAATTGTTTGGTCGCCACAATGGCCACCTTGCCGGGTGTTGGGAACTCGTGGTACTCCAGCGCGGCGCGGCGCAGTTCGGCACGTTTTTCCTGGGCTTTGTCTGAGGTTGCGGGGGAGGATGTTGGCATTGAAAAGTCTCCAGCGGTGGCCGTCAGTGAGCCGCCAATTTTTTGTAACGCGAGCTGGAGTCGCGCCTTGCTAAAAAGCGCTGCGCCAGCCGCAGAGCCTGCGATTGTAGGTTGTTGAAGGGGAAACCCTAGTAGGTGAATCTACGCAAACCGGGTGTGCGGAGGTTTTCGGGCGGGTGATGGGGCGCACACCTGCGGCTACAAGCGCTACACCGTAAAAGGCATACTACTGAGCCTCTTGCAAAACTATTTTTGCCAAAAAATGCCTAAAAAATAAGCAAAATTATTGGTTTTTTGGTGGTTTGATCGTGAAAATTAGGCTTCTTGAAAATGAGTGAAAAATCGAAACCTTCACCAAGCACATTTAGCGGTCAGCAGTTGATTTTTAGCAGTTTTTGACCTCAGATGGTTAAAAACTTAATTTGAACGCTGCTAGCCCGGTTTTAAAAATTATTTTTAGTTTTGCAAGAGGTTCATTAGAAAATTTCAATGAAATCAACGAGATGACATGCAAGGACGAGACTGATGGCAGCCAATGACCCGTTCGACTTGAAATTCACCTCTCGCGAGGTCACTGCCTGGGGTGGCTTGGCTTTGCTCAAGCGCATGCTTGACGGATTGGACTTCAAAGCTGCACTGCGGGACTTGAAATTGCCCCAGCCTGGCTCCAATCGTGGCTACGCGCCCGAGCAGCTCATCGAGCAGATTGACTCGTCAGCATTTGGTGCGGGGCCGCTCGCTTTGCCCATGCCGACATCACACGGCTGGATGCAACTCTGGTGCGCTTGGTTGACTGGGGCAAAGCGGCGGGCCACAAAGCCATCGTGCGGCTGTTTCAGCGCTTTGACCAAGGCAGTGCCACGCGGGTGCAATCGAGCAGCTACCGTTGGCTGTTTGACAAATTCAAACTCAAAGCCATCATGCTGGACGTGGATTCCAGCGTGATCACCCGCTGGGGCTCGCAAATTGAGGGCGCAGCCAAAGGCTACAACCCAAAAAACCACGGACGTGCCAGCCATCACCCCTTGCTGGCCTTTGTGGCCGATTGGCGCTTGGTCGCTAACTTTTGGCTGCGCCCGGGCAACACCAACTCGCTCAACAATGCACTGGGCTTTCTCCAGGAAACGCTGGGCAATCTGGGCACGACTGTGGTCGGTCTTTTCAGGGCCGACAGTGGCTTCTACGACAAAGGGATCGTGGCCTTTTTAAAGGCCCGCCAGATCACCTTTCCTGTCAGCGCCAAGCTGACGCAGGCATTGCAGCAGGCCATCGTAGACCAGTGTCAGTGGCTACAAGTAGCGCCCGGCTTGGAGGTTTCGGAGTTGCTGTACCCCCCTCATGCCTGGGGGCAAGAGCTTGGACCCCAGCGGCTGGTCGTGGTGCGGCAGCACATGAGGCGTAAAGAGGGAGGTGTTCCCGGCAAGACGTTGTCGCTGTTTGCCGATGACCCTGATTTACAGGGCTGGCGCTATGGTGCGATTTTGACGGACTTGAGTTTGCCCGCCGTTGAGGCTTGGCGCTTGTACCGGGGGCGAGCAGACTGCGAGAACCGCATCAAAGAATTGAAGTCAGACTTTGGTTTGGACAGCCTCGTGCTGCGTGACTTCTGGGCCACTGAGGCGGCGCTGGGGGTGACGATGCTGGCTTACAACTTAATGAGCGTGTTTCGTCACGCCGTGATGCGCCAAAGCGTGCATACCAGATCGACCAACGCTGCGCGTTGCCGTGGCCCGCCAGCGACGGCGTTGGTTCGAGGGACTGTGGGCCAACGCAGGTGAACCAGTCAGCCTCAAACCCGCATGAAATCTTCTAATGGACAATCTCGGTTAAAAGTCGTTTTTAGATGGCAGCGTCCGGAATAGGTTCGGTCGTCACGAGCGTTAAGTCATTGCGACCGCAACAACCCGCCTTCCAGCCAGGCCTGAAGCCAGCCCGCCAGATGCTTCGGGTCGGCCAGCACGTCGGTGCCAGCAAGTTCCGTGCAGGTGGCATTAATGGAGCTGCCGTCGGCCAGCCGCCGCACAAACGCGGCCTGATCGCGCTCCAGCGTCTGAAAATGCGGTTGCAAGGCCTTTCGCCACACCATCAGGGTCTTGGGGGCGTCATGGTGCACCACTTCAGGCACCTCAACGTCCAGGTCAATGGCACGCCAGATCTGTGCGACGTTGGTACTGGTGCTGCGCAACTTGAGGCTAGGATGCAGCGGGTGCGCCCGGTTCAGCCACTGCTGCGCATCACTAGTGCGCGCGCTGGCTGCATCCAACGCCGGAGCGTCGGGTCCGTCAAAGGTGGTACGAAGGTCCCATTCGAGTTGAGCCAAGTCACGCAGTTCGGGGTTGCCGGGGTACAACGCTGCCAGATAAGCCACGAATTCCGCGCCGTAACGACCCAGGGTGCGGGTCTGTGGCGGGTGACTCACCGCAAACGCCTTGGCGTCCTGCTCGAACTGGTCCGAGCCCATGTAGAGGCAGGTCTTGGCAAAGCTCTCGGCCAGCACTTCGGCCAATCGGGCGCGGTAGGCGTTGTGGTAGATGCCTAGGCGCTGACTGGCATCGACGCCCGGCACCGTTTGCACCAGCTCCGTCACCGGCGCCTCCGTCGCCGCAGGGCGGTCGAGGATGTACGCCGCAATCCGCTCTTGCACTTGCTTGAGTGCGGGCGCAACGCCTGCATCCGTCAACGCCTCGGAGACGTCGAAGACATGTAACGCTGACAGGCCGACGCCTGCCGCGCACTCTTCCGGAGCCACATCGGCGGCAATGCGCTGGCCGATGGCCAGTTCTGCAACCAGGGTGGGCAAGTCGGGAATGTGGTCATCGCGTTCGATCATGGTCGCCACCGACCCGAACAGGCGACAGGCCTGCGCATACAGGTCCCACACCGGCTGGGCCACCGGGTGATCATGCGTGTCGACGATGTAGCTGCCATTGTCGGAATGGCCCGCTAGGTGAATCTGCTGCACCCGCTGTGCTGGCAGGGCGCGCAGGTAGGTCATGGGGTCGAAGTGGTGGTTCACGCTGCTCACAAAGACGTTGTTCACATCCACCAGCAGCAAGCAATCGGCGGTCTGTGCAATGTGCGCCAGAAACTGCCATTCGCTCGACGCGTTGTGCTTGAAATCGATGTAGCTGGACACGTTTTCCAGCACCAGGCGGCGCTGCAGGATGTCCTGGGCGCGGCGAATCTGCTCAATCACATGGCGTGCCGATGCATCGGTGTAGGGCAGCGGGTACAGGTCGTGCAAGTGGTGTGGCGGCGAGCCGGTCCAGCACAGATGATCCGACACCCACAGGGGTTCGATGCGGTCCGCCAGCGTCTTGACCCGGCGCAGGTACGCCTCGTCGACACCATCGGCTGCGCCGATGGACATCGCCACGCCGTGCATTGCCATGGGGTAGTCGCGCCGCAGCCGATCCAGCATCACCAGGGGTTTGCCGCCGTCCACCAGAAACTTGTCGGTGATGATTTCCAGCCAGTCCAGCGGCTGTTTGGCGGCCAGAAAGTCGTTGTAATGCGGCATGCGCAAGCCCAAGCCGAAACCAACGCCGGTGCGGGCAATAGGGGGCAATGGGGGTTTGTGTTGTTCTGTCATACGACGCCACCTTGAAAAACAGAACGGGCCTGGCACTGCGCAAGCCCGTTCTGTTTTTCAGGACGCATTATTCATGCGTCCTGCGGGGTCTTGCTTAGCCCTTCAGGTCAGAAATCACGCCGTTGCCTTTCAGGCATTCGCCTGCTGGCTTGGCCTTGAAGCCGTGACCCTTGCAGACGTTTTGGCCCTTGCAAGCGTGCTCGGCGGTCTTGCAGTCGCTTTGCCCCTTGCATTCATTGATGTTGTAGCAATGCACCATGTCGGCAGCACCGATTGCCTGGCCGGTGGTACCCGAAGGTGCTGGCGCCGCAAAAGCGCAGGCAGACAAGGCTAGCAATGCAGCGGTAGCAGCAAACGAAGCGCCAGATTTGAATTGAGTGGAAACCATAGTGATAACTCCGATAAAAGTAGATGAGCAAATGAAAACTTCGGGCCAGACCGCTTGGTTCGGGAACCAATCCCGTTCGTTGCAATCTACTAACTAATTCGCAGCGCGTAGCGGATTGGTTACAGGCCGCACAAAAAATATTTTTCGGATCACGAGCGGGCCGCCGAACCGCTTGAGCCCGTCAGGCGAGCCACAAGGCCATCTACAGAGAAGCGCCCAGGCCCGTAGATGGCGATGGCCGCCACGGTTCTGTCGCGTTAACTGCGAGAAGACGAGTTTGGGCCGCCGGACGTGCCGCCGTCCTCATGCAGGACGGATTTGTCCTGCCTATGCATAAAGTTGGTCGGCAAGTGACATCGTATCGCTGCCGGCGAAATGGAGTTGTCCCTTGCGAATCATGTGCATGAGTTCGATCCCGGCCAGGATCTGGGCGGCCGCTCGAAACGATTTGAAACCGAGCATGGCTCGGGTGACTCGTTTGATGGCGCGGCGATCTTGCTCGACGATGTTGTTGAGGTATTTGGACAAGGCTAAGGCTGAGCGTTTGCTGGCACGAACCCTGTTGAAATTCTTGGAGCCGATATACGCATTACTGTTTGTGGTGTTGGGTGCGAGCATGACAATGGAGCATCTGCTCGCTCGGCCCCACATACTTGCCACGCCACTGATGATGATCTGGACCATAGGCTTGGTGCGTGCCCGCGAGGGGGGACGCGCACCGAGTTGGTGGCTGTTGCCAGTGATGACGCTGTGGGCCAACATGCATGGTGGTTTCACGCTGGGGCTGGCGCTGATAGGCGTGTTTGCTTTGGAGGCCGTGTTGGCCGCGCGGCAGGAGCAGCGCGCCTTCAGCGTGGCCAAGTCCTGGGCAGTTTTTCTGCTTCTCGCGGTACTTTGCTCACTGCTGACGCCCCATGGGGTCCAGGGCATTTTGTACACATGGCAAGTGCTTGCACAACTAAGTTACGCATTGGAGACCATTGGGGAATGGCAGTCACCCAACTTCCGCCAAGTTACGCCCATGGAGGCTTGGCTCCTGGCCGGAATGGCAATGTTCATGTTCCAAGGCCTCAAGCTTCCCCCCATTCGATTGCTGCTGCTGTTGGGCTTGCTGCATTTGGTGCTGAAGCATGGCCGGTACGTCGAATTGCTGGGCCTGTTGGTGCCCGTGTTCATCGCGGAGCCGCTGGCGGCGCAATGGAAACAGAAGAGCCAGCAACCCGGACAGGCGCAGGCTATAGACCGCTTTTTTCACAAGCTGGCACGGCCCGCTGGTGCCGGCGCAATCACGCTGGCCGCAGGTTGCTTGCTGGCATTGATGCTGCTGGCCTCCCGCGCACAGCCGGTGCAACCCAATCAGTTAATTGCCCCAACACTAGCTATCAGCGCTGTGCAGGCAGCCGGCATACGTGGCCCGGTCTTGAACGGATACACTTGGGGTGGCTATTTGATCTTTTCGGGCATAGCGCCCTTCATCGATGGTCGGGCTGATATGTACGGAGATGCTTTTCTCAAAGCATACGCAGAAGCACTGGCCTTGAAGGAGGCCGACGGGCTGGAAACGTTGATGCGTAAATACAAGATTGAGTGGACGCTGCTACCACCCGACACGCCTGCCGTTACGCTGCTGGATCATCTACCTGGGTGGCGCCGCCTGTATGCCGACAAGGTTGCGGTGGTTCACGTTAAGGTAGGCGCCAAAGAATTAGCAAAGAATTAGGTAGAGTAGAGAGCAGGATTTCGCCTGCCCTCCCTCATCAAACCGTGCATGCAGTTTTCCCGCACACGGCTTTCCGATGTTCTTCACGCCAAGGCATGCACATTAGCCCATCCTGCGTTTGTTAGTGCGACTGAGGTTGTCGTCCTTGCGCGCTCAACTACTGAGTGCGTAACAACAGGAGGTCTCTTGCTTGGCCTTGGTATACAGCTTCCTCTGTAGCGTCCTGATCGTACTTCGGGGCAGTTAGCAACATGGCAATATCCCCTTTTCCTCCACCTTTTGGTTGCATGAACAAAGCAGGGTTCCTTCCCTCGACCGGGGTTATGTTGTCCCTCGGTCTCAAACGGTACTATGAACCCCTCCGACTCCCGATACGGCCTGCTGCGCTTTCGTTTGTCTTATACGCAGCAGTCGATGGGCTCCCCACCACCGTAACGGGTCTCCAGCACTGGGCAATAAATCTTCGAATACATGCCGACCCTGCTACCCCGAGAGAAAACGAGTGCCACTTCCGTTATTCAGGCATCCGTCCAACGACCTTCCCCTTCTGACCACAGGGTCGGCTTCTCCATTTGGTTAACGAGGCTACATCTAGGTTCACTTGCGTTACGGCCT
>JBKJOH010000290.1:0-3174 GCA_046593295.1 Polaromonas sp.
CGTCAGTGGACGCTCCTGCGTCAGGACTATGCACGCCTACTCATCAACTCAACGCCACCATTTCTACAAAAAACGTCTCCTCAACGGCCGCTTCATGCGTCAAACCAAGAAGTTGGCTTTGACCATGGGCAGGCCGAGATTTCTGAGCATCGAAACCCGCAACCAGTAGCAGGTAGCGCTTGCCTACCGGGCCTTCGCGCCAGCCGGGCGGGTCTTCACAGGTTGTGCCACCATTGGCAACACCCGCTGCATGGAAGGCATCGGCTTGCTCGGGTGACTGCATGGTGAAACCAATCGTGCTGCCATTGCCGTGGTGAGCGCTCTCGCCGTTGATGGGCGTGGTGATACAAAATGAGCCCGTCGGGCTGCGGTAGAAATAGCGACTTTTGTTGGCAACCCCCGGGCCTATGCCCAGCGTGCCCAGCAGCGCGTCGTAAAACTTTTTAGACACCTCAAGATCATTCACACCGACCATTACATGACTAAACATCGCTTTGTCCTTTTAAGATTTGTTGTTGAAAAGGGGATAGTAATGGATGTGAAAAGACGGGGAAACAAGGGTCGTGTTTCGGGTGTGTGAAGCACGCCAGGGAAGTCAAGCACCGAAGTCTTGATGCTCGCTAAGCCAACATCTCAAGCAATACCGCGTGCCACTGCTTCTCGTCAATGTTGCCCATCTTGGGGCCAAGTCGCTCTTTATCCACGCAGCGCAGCTGGTCTAACAAAATGCGGGCGTTCTTTCTTTTAAAGACGAGCTCTGGCCGACAACCCAACGGCTGCCCACCGCTGGTGATGGGCGCAATGATGACCCGGGGCAGCTTTGCATTCATGTCGTCGGGCGACACGACGAGTGCAGGGCAAATTTTTTGAATCTCTGTGCCTACAGTCGGGTCTAAGTTGACCCAATACACCTCACCACGCAAAACCATACTTGTCCTGCGTACTGCGCTTAATTTGCTTGCAGCCGCCCCGGGCGGGCTCACCACACCCACTCGCTGTCGTCAGCCAACGCTGGGTTAGCCCAATCTTGTACGGCTTTGGCTTGCGCTTGTTGTGCGGCTTTCGACAAGACTGGCGCGCTTGCAGCATCGTCAAACCAACCCACGCGCGGCTTGCTGATGACGGGCGTGATGATGATTTTCCCGTTTTTGAGCTGCATGTCTACTGCGTCTTCAATATTGCACGACGCAAGAAACGCAGCAGGGATCAATACCCCTCTGGAGTTGCCTATTTGGCGCATGGTGGTTAGCATGGCGAGTCTTTTAAAATAATAACAATATTATAACAAAAGTGGTGATACGGTTTTAACAAACAGCGTTCAATGACGCAAGCTACGCAAACGCAAATGAGCAGCATCCTCGCTATTCACTGGCAACTGGTTTTTGGCCTGTAGATAGTGGTGGGTAAACACATCGAGATAAGCATCTAGCGTTTGCGCTGCATGGTTTTCATCGGCCAAGGCCATGCACAGAGCGGCCACTTCTGATGTACACAAGTGGTCTTCGTGCTGGGAGCGGCGCAATTTGTAGCGTGACAGCTGCTCCGACTGCAGGCTGAGCACCGGCAGGTGGTTCAGGTAAGGCGCTGTAAATAAATAAACATCTCAAGTTCACGTATTAATCTGCGGTTTTATTTCGTAGTTCCATTCGCCGTGAAACTTGTTTCGCGCTACGTTGACGCGCATCATTTCTTCGTCGCTTACCTTGCGTCCTGTGGGATATTTTCGGCGATCCAATTTGCACGTCACTTTCAAGCCCTTTGCTGTTGTGGTGTGGGCTATCAGATTGACGATCGTCTCGTAATCGCGTAACGGTTCACCGCGCCAATTTGAGGTGATGAAGGAAAAGAATTTGTGTTCCACCTTGTTCCATTTGCTGGTGCCAGGAGGGAAGTGACAGACCGAAATAGACAACCCTGTTTCATCCGCAAGTCTTTGTAGTTCCAACTTCCATAGGCGCAATCGCGATCCGTTGCTACCCCCACCATCGGCAGTAATCAAAAGCTTTTTCGCGCTTGGATAAATCTTCCTGCCCTCGTGACGCCACCACCCGCGTATAGATGCCACCGCAAATTCTCCCGTGTCATGATCGCCTCCAACATTGACGAAGCCAACGTTGCGTGCGAGATCGTAGATTCCGTACGGATAGGCGCGAGGAACTTCGGGGTTGGGAAAGTCATGCCCCTGAACTTTGATTGGTTGCTTGGCGGCAAGCCACTGCTGCCCAACATTGTCGTAGTTGCCGATGAGTTCCTTTTTCTTGGTGTCCACCGAAATGACGGGGAGCCCTTGTTTGAGAGACTTCTTCACCGCCGTGTTGATGTGCCGAAATTGTGCATCGCGGTCTGGGTGGTCTGAGCCTTCCTCGGTCTTTCGATTGCTTTGCAGGCTGAAATTCAAATCATGAAGTAGTTGAGCGACCTTCATATGACTGAGCGGGTGCTTTTTCTTGCTCAACTCTTTAGCAATTGCCCTTGTGCTTTTGCAAATCCATCGCAGCGGCGACTGTGGATCACCTCGTGTTTGTGAGTCGATCAATTTCTCCAGGGCTTGCATCAAACGTTGGATCGCTAACCATGACAGACTTGCGCCCCGCTCCAGCGCGTAGTATCCGCCCTTTCTCAAGCACAACACCCTCCTGAATTTCGCGAATGCCTTGCGCTATCGCTCTTCGCGACAAACCACATGCCCGCTGTACCGCAGAAACTCCGCCAAACCCCAAGCTTGCTGCTTCATTTGCAGCAAAAAGGCGGCGAGTGCGTTCATCTAAAAGTGGCCACACCGCACCAAACTTTTGCTCCAACTTGATTCGAGTATTCATGCTGGTGGAGCATAGCACCATCAGTTCCAAGTTGATACGTTTATTTATTTATACCGCCTAAGTATGTTGTCCCTCGGTCTCAAGCAGTACTATGAACCCCTCCGACTCCCGATACGGCCTGCTGCGCTTTCGTTTGCCTTTACCGCAGCATTCGATGGTCTCCCCACCGCCGTAACGGGTCTCCAGCACTGGGCAATAAATCTTCGAATACATGCCGACCCTGCTACCCCGAGAGAAGACGAGTGCCACTTCCGTTATTCAGGCATCCGTCCAACGACCTTCCCCTTCTGACCACAGGGTCGGCTTCTCCATTTGGTTAACGAGGCTACATCTAGGTTCACTTGCGTTACGGCCT
>JBKJOH010000250.1:0-13538 GCA_046593295.1 Polaromonas sp.
TTAGCGACGCCATGCACGTGTTTACCGAGTAAATCGACATCGTCTGTTGAAACATGCAGGGTGTCCGCGAGCAGTTCAGTGATATCGCCCTGTGAGAGAGAGCCCAGCTCAATTGCCACATGATTGGCGGCTGAGGCGCTTAGCGCATCCAGGGCTTGCCGGGCTGGGTGGCCGATACCCAGTTCATTCGACCGATAGCCTACGATCAGCATCAGATGATCGAGTTGTTGAAAGAAGGCAATGGCCTCCAGCAGATGGATCGAGGCGGGGTCAGCCCATTGCAGGTCATCAATAAAAACCACCAGGGGCGACTGTGGGGTAGCAAAAACCTGGAGGAAACGGCTCACAAGTCCATTGAACCGGCGTTCCGCGTCGAGCGGTGCAGTTTCATCAACCGCAGGCTGTTCCCCTATGATGGCCTTTAGTTCCGGCAAGCCATCGGTCAATAGCTGACCATGAATACCTACAGCCTCCTGTAGCCTTGTCTGAAATTGTGCTAGAACAGCATCAGGTTCCACCAGCACTTTTCGCAGTATTTCTCGAAATGCCTTGAGAATGCCAAGATACGGTCGATCTTGGTGAAACTGGTCAAACTTCCCGGAACAAAACATGCCGCCATGGCTCGCAATGGGCCGCTGCATGTGATTCACGAATGTCGTTTTACCCACGCCGCTGTGGCCTGACACAGTGACCAGTGTTCTCGTGCCATCGCGTGCCTTTTCAAATGCCTCAAAAAGCTGAGTGCATTGCGCCTGTCGACCATACAGCTTGTCCGGAATTCTGAATCGGGGTGATATGTCGTTAGCGGCGATGGTGAAATCACGTATGGCGCCGATCTGATTGAGGCGGGATGCGCACTCTTGCAGATCATGTGCCAGCCCTGCTGCACTGGCATAACGGTCATCTACATTTTTTCCAAGAAGACGTGCGACTATGTTGGAAAAAACGGCAGGCAGATCATTGCGCACGTCTGACAGCACGGGAGGCGGCAGTGCAACATGCGCATGCACCAGTGCGGCAGGCTCCGTCTGGCAGAAAGGCAGCGTGCCTGTCGCAATATGAAACAGTGTGATGCCCAGGCTGTACAGGTCGGCGCGGTCATCCAGCGGGCTATTGATGCGGCCTAACTGTTCAGGTGCTGCATACTGAAGGGTGCCTTCAATAGTGTCTGGCGTCCTGGTTCCCCCGTCCTCACGGTTAAAGCGTGTGGCAAGACCCAGATCGATGAAGCGCAATTCGTAAGTTCGGAGATTGACCAGAATATTGTCGGGCTTGATGTCCTTGTGAAGGTAGCCTGACGCATGCAGACGAGCCAAGGCGGTTGCCAAAGCCAGGGAAATATTGATTAAAGGGCCGAGTCTGAAGCCGGATTCCGGAATGACCGTGTTCAGGGGTACGCCATCGTAGTCCTCTGTAATCAGCGCGATGGAGGACCGGTAACGTATTAAATCGATATGCCTGACAACAGTTTCTGTGTCCGCACCCACACCAAGATAAAATGCGCGCTGGAAGCGCGCAATTTGTCTTGGTGTGGGGTGTTCGCTGCGTGGGGTCTTGATGATGACCGGGTCGCCCGCAGCGGAACGACTTCGATAGACAATGGATCGGTCACCCTCATGGAGTATCTGGTCTATTTGATAACCAGGTATGTTCATCAGAATGCTATCGAGGAATTCATCTAATCAACAAAGAGGTTTTAAGCTGCTTTGGGAAGATACTCAAAAACATCCTTAGTCAGGCGATCCTGGATTTTCGAGTCATATGCGTCCTCCTCCTTAGGAGGAATATGCAGCACTTCATCAGCGCAAATCATTGGATGAGACGGTGAGGGCTGGGGCCACGGCCCCTTGCGATTGTATAAAAATTGCTCTGGCAATTGAGGAATGGACATCGTAGTTATCCTTCAAGGACAGTTAATTCTTATTATCGGGATAAAAGACTTCTTGCGTGGATAGGTTAAACGCATGCATTCCAGCACGAATGCGTAGAATTGTGCAATGTAGCACGTTAATCATGGCTGTTTTCGCAAATCATGTGTTCATTACCCGCCGCCGAGCGCGAGCGCCATCGCCAGCCATTGCGCGGGTTTACGGATAGGCGTTTCAACCGCATGAGCCCAAGTATCGCACCGTAAACCGCCCTGAGAAAACGGGTTTCCACTGAGATGACAGTCTGAATTCCCAAGAGTTTGCGCCACATCATCCCAAACCACGCACCGCGCTGCCGATTGACACAGCCCTACCTTGGTGGTGCTATTGCCAGCATTCGCAAGTTCAGCAAATTCACCAAGTAGTGCGCTGATCGTCGGGGTAGTCGGGTGGTGATTGGTTTGCCATGTCCCCATCCGGCTCGCCCAAGGCACCCCGATGTCCTCCAGTATCCTGGCAGTTGCGTCGTTTGTTGAAGATGACGCGGTGATGGTTGATGTTCATGGTTTGTGATGGCTTGAGGAAACCATTTTTAAGCGGTTTTGATGTGCTTTTATGGTTGTAGCCCAATCAATACGGGCGTGAGCAGCTATTGAATTTGTAGCGGTTGGTTTGGTTGGAGTCTGACCCTAATTTCTCTGTCTGCCGGGGCTGCCGCCCGGATGTTGACCGCGATCTTGGAAGCAATCGCCGTGACGGCAGCGCCGTAAGCGTCCGTGACCTCTTTGGGCTGCTTTATCAATGCATCAAAACTGGGCCACTTGTAGCGAGCGTCCGCCGGAATGCTCTTGGGCGAATCACCCCGCGCATCGGCACCGTAGTAAATTGTCTCGTTATAGATCGACTCTTCGCTCTGCGGACGCACCAGATAAGCCGTCACATTGACACGCGGGATGTAGTCGAGCGAGAAACGCGATGAGTACATGCCAACTTCTTCAAAATAGACATGCAAGACGGGTTGCGTGGTTGGCAATTTTGGGTAGTCGATGTCGTCTGGCGAGGCGGATAAGCGGGCCACGCCTTCGAGCAGCTGGGTGTCAAAGCCGCGCGCCTTCAAATCTTTGAGCAACTCGTCGGTCATCGCAAGCGCCATGGAATTGCGCGTGGCCTCCATGCTTTCGGTGAAGGCGGTGCTTTTGTTGCGGTCGGCAATGCTTTGCCACAGGATGCCTATGGGTATGCCCTTGTTTTCTGTGTAGAGCTTTTTGGCAGGGGCCACGGGCAGGATCATGACCTGGGTGACGGGGGCGCATTTGCAGGTGGTTTGCTGCTGGAAGCGCAGCCTGCGAGTAAGGTAATGATCACTGCGCCGACAAAAATACCTGGTTTGCGCGAGCTTATGGAACTGTGATTAAGTAAAGTCATTTTTGGGTTTCTAACTTGATTTTGAATTTTGGTTGAATGACGTGAGCAGGTCACGTGGTACGTGAGTGATTAAACTCCCGGTAATTGGCAGGCATTTTTGACTTTTTCTTCAAATCTGAATTTTACGATTATTTTTGATTCGGGTTCGTATTCGTAAAAAATGTGGCATTGATATATATGCTCCTTTGTTCCCGGAGTGAACTTACGCATCCACACATTGCCGTACTCATTTTCAAATTTTCCGTGCGGCAATAGTTTAGTGCTAATAAGAATCGAAACCAACCCGCCCCGCTCAAAATCAGTAATCGTTTTTTCAATATAAGAGGTACCGGTAAACATAAAAACGTCGACCCTATGCTGCGTAGTTGAAATGCATCCCGCGCTAGCAAAGCACAATCCGAGCAAAAATAATTGCACCAAATTCCGCAGAATCGACCAGTTAAATTTCGTCATTGTGGGGCTCCCAGTTTTACCGCACTGTCCCGAAGATGCGGTACACCGATTAGTGGAAGTCGAACAATGCTTTGGGTTATTGGCATGCGTTGCGCAGTGTTGAGGGTGTAGGGCGAGCCATTGACAAACGTCCACGACAGGCTTGAATCATTTATGGCAGCCGGGATTGATATTAAAGCTGCTGGAATCATAGTCGGCCAGTTCAGAACTGGGAACAGATTGTCTAGCGCTGGATTCGCATTGAACAGCCAGTCATGAAGCCCTGCGGTCGCATTAATAAATGGGACACGATTTAAACTTTGACTGATTTGTCCACCCTGCGAAAATGGAGCGTTTGGGCCATTAAAGCCAATTACATTCATGCCTTGATCTGCCGGAACTGGTCTGCCATTTGAATCAGGAAGATAAGTTGCATTATCGCGATTCAGAAAAAATCACCTTCCCGATCCGATCAGTCAGCAGTACATACACACCGCCTCGTGCCAGTCCGGTTGCGTCATAGCTCGTGATGTTGCCAGTATTACCGTTGATGTCGGCCCGAGTAGTGCCATCGGCATCATTTACGCCAACTACTCCTGCGCAAAGTGTCAATTTCTGGAGCGTGGGCGCGCCTGAAAAGCTGTTTGCGCAAGTCGATGCCTTCGGCAACACCATCCAGTCGTACACCTTTGTAGGAACCGCCTCAAGCAATGTGCGCTGGAGCCTGGTCAATGCCGCAGGCGATGTTGAAACTTTTGGCGTGCCCGAGTTTACTGACCCCGAAGCACTGCCGCACCCGTACTTCTTTTTGCGCGGCACGACCCTGGCAGAGCCCAACTGGCAGCTTGCCGAATTTGGCAGGCGGTACATCGCGCAAAGCCTTGATGGCAAGGCCGATTTGAATGCACTTTTGGCCCTGAGCCAAGGCATAGCGGGCGCAGTCAGCTATCGAAAAAATAGCACCAATGTGACCACAACGGCGCTTGAGGCTTTTACGGCGGGTGCCGGTGTGTGCCAGGACCAGGCTCACGTCATGGTCGCCATCTGCCGCAGCCTGGGTTATCCGGCGCGTTATGTCAGCGGCTATTTCTACGCTGCCAATGAGCCGGACCTGGCCAGCCCCCATGCCATGCCTGGTGCGACGTGTGTCTTGACGTATCCCCCCGCCGCTGGGTCAGCATAGATGTCACCCACCACTGCCTGATAGATCAGCGCCATGTGCGCCTAGCCATGGGCGGCGACTACAACGCCTGCCCACCCATCAAGGGCGAGCGGCAGGGCGGGGGTGAGGAATCGATGACGGTGACGATTACGATTGAGCAGGTTTGACGGCATTCCATTTTGCGAGTCATGTAGTGACAACGGAAGTGGTTAATATTTGGTATCATTGGTAATACCATGAAAAATCCTTTTTACCGTATAGTTATGGACACGAATGTGCTGGTAACAGCGTTGCGTTCAAATAAGGGTGCATCGTTTCAAATCTTGCAGCTTGTGGGTAGTGGACGGTTTGAGCATGTGGTGACGGTACCGTTGGTTATGGAGTACGAGGACGTGCTACAGCGTCCAGGTATGACTCCTTTGCCCGATACGGCGGTGGCCGATGTGCTTGACTACATGTGTTCCAGCGGTGTCCGGCAGAGCGTGCATTTTTTGTGGCGACCGCGTCTGACGGACGTGAAGGACGATATGGTTTTAGAGGCTGCCATGAACGGTGCTTGCACAGCAATCATTACTTGGAATGTGCGGGACTTTGCGCTGGCTGGCAGTATGGGCTTAGCCGTATGGACGCCTGAGGAGTTTTTGAAGCTATTAAAGGAGCAAACACCATGAGTGCTTTGAGTATTCGCCTGCCCGAGTCGCTGCACAAAAATGCAAGGCTTTTTGCGGCAACAGAAGGTATTTCAGTCAATCAATTGATTAGCAGCGCTTTAGCCGAAAAACTGGCGGCGTTGGCAACCGAAGAGTATTTGGAACAACGCGCCAAACGGGCCTCGCGCGCCAAGTTTGACGCTGCGTTGAACCAAGTGCCAAGCGTTGCAGAAGATAGAGCAGATGCCGGACGCTAAGTGTTCTGACCAGCCAACCACTCCAGCGGCATCGACAAGCTCAGCCCGAACGGGAAATGAATGCTTGATCGGGCCGGAGCAATAGTTTGCGCTGAATAAAAAATTGCTCTAGAAGACTTTCTTGGAGCGTTTCTCGGCTTTGATGTAGAACTTTAAGCGACTAAGGTTTTGTCCTAGCCGCCACTTCCCGCCCCAGCTCAATCACAGCCATTGCGTAATAGCTGCTCCAGTTGTAGCGCGTAATGGCATAGAAGTTATCGGTACCGGCCACGTACTGCGGCGCATCAGGCCCGTTGAGCAATTCGATCAATGCAAGCGGGCCGGTGTGCTGCAATCCAGCGCCTTCAAGCACTGCGCCCTTCGCGGTAAAACTCGCAACGCTAAACGTGGGCAAGATGTCTGGTGTCATCAAGGCGTTCATGTCGAGGCGGCTGTTGTCAAAGCTCACCGGGTAATGGGTGGGCATACCGGGTTGCCAGTTGAAGGCTTTGAAGTAGTTGGCGACGGAGCCGATCACGTCTGCCGGGCTGTCCCATAAATCGACCTTGCCGTCGCCGTCAAAATCAATCGCGTATTTGGCCCAGCTGGATGGCATGAACTGGGGCATGCCCATGGCACCGGCGTAGCTGCCTTTGGCTTCAAACGGATCAATACCCCGGCGACTTTGCAGGGTCAGAAACTGCTCGATTTCACCCTTGAAAAACTCGCTGCGCTCTTTGGCGCGCGGGTGGTTGGCAGGGAAGTCAAAAGCCAGCGTAGTGATGGCATCCATGACGCGAAAGTTGCCGGTGTCTCGGCCATAAATGGTTTCGATGCCTATGATGCCGACGATGATTTCCGGCGGTACGCCGTATTCTTTTTCTGCACGCTCAAGCGTGCTCTGGTTGTCACGCCAGAACTTCACACCTGCCGCAATGCGGATCGGGTCGATGAAGCGGCTGCGGTACACGCGCCAGTTTTTAACAAAGGCTTTTGCTGGTGGTTGCATGAGCCGTACAACGGTCGCGTTGTAACGTGCCTGGCCAATCGCATCGCGCACCCATGCCGGGTCGAGGTCGCGCCTTGCTGCCACATCGTCTGCAAACTGCATGGCTTCTACCCGTGTGGCGTAAAGCGGGCCCTGGGCTGACGTGGGCTTTGCAGCCACAGCTTTTTTAACGGATTTTGCAGTGCCGGGTGGCGCGAAGATGAACGTGAATGCCATGAACACCAGCGCAAACCTGACTTTGCGAAAAAACGATGGTGACATGGCGTCTGGTGAGGTTTGAAGTGGCATGCAATGGATTTTAAACAGGCCACGTCAGCGAGCTGAATTGGCGTTTGAGCCTGCTGAGGTGCTGCGTTTGAGCCTGCCTATCATTTGCATCCGTTGCATAGCGTTGCAGTTCCAGTTGCATCAGCCAGTCATGTACCTCCGTTACCCGGTTGCCGGGTTCAGCCGGGTATTTCAGTCGTATTTTTTCAGCCAATTGGCGTGGTGATGTGGCGGGCGTGCTTTCAATGCCTGCCTTGCTTAAGCGCTTGCGTACACGCGCCAATAAACGCAGCCATGGGTCGTGTTGGGTTCTGTCCCAGAGCGTCCACGCTGCACCTATAAGGCTCGCCAGTACGACGATACCGATGAGTACATAGCTCAGATCTTGCCAGCTGGGGGATTCGAAGCCGATGTTCTTGAGCAGGTCAAGTTGCTTGCCCTGGGTGTAATTGAGCACGCGCTGGTTCCAAGCGTTGTTGACGGCTTCCCAGGTTGCGCGTATTTGTGCGGTGAAGCCGGGGCTCAGATTACTCAGGGTTTGGGCTACAACCCCTTGGGGTGCGGCCAGGCGCTGGAAAGCCCCGATACGCCCAGGTGCTACGGCTGAGGTGGGGTCTATACGCACCCAGCCACGGCCTTCATGCCAAACTTCTGTCCAGGCATGGGCATCGCTTTGGCGCACCACCCAAAAGCCGCCCACCGAGTTGAGTTCACCACCTTGGTAGCCCGTAACGATACGCGCAGGCACATCGAGCGCCCGCATCAGTATCACGAAGCTTGAGGCGATGTGTTCGCAAAAGCCTTTTTTGCGGTCAAACCAGAACTCGTCAGCCGTGTTCTGACCAAACACACCTGGCTCCAGCGTGTAGGTGTAGCCGCCGGTGCGCAGCCGCTCCATCACCACCTGTGCCAGCTCTGCGCTGCCAGCCTTCGCATAGCGCGGGTCGCGGCGTATCTGGGCGGCCAATGCCAGCGTGCGTGGATTAAAGCCGGGTGGCAGCTCGAAAAATTCACGTAGCCCCGGCACGGCCTGTAGCGGCCCATGGCGAAAGATGGGGTAGCTTTGCGCCTTGTAGCGAACCAGGTCTGTGATGGGGCGATTGACTTGCCACTGAAGGTCGTTTTGCATGACGGACTCAAAGCCCGGTAGAGAAGGACTTTGGCTGGCCGCCTCCATCACAAAAAGCCAGGGCCGATGGGTCGGCTCGAGCGTGACTTCGTAAGCTATCGGAGCGCTTGACACCATCAGGTTTGACGGCAATCCGTAACGCGATGACAACCGGGCTGTTGCTGGCCGCCATTCACGGCCATCAAAGTCGGACAGCACCGGCCCGCGAAAGTACAGGTCTTGCTGGGCGGGTACCGGCCCTTCAAACTTGATGCGCATCGCCACGCTGTCATCCAGCGCCAGTTTGGCGATGCTGCCGACCTGCATAGTGGAGCTAAGGCCACTGCGGCCTGTCAGGGCATCGCCGGGGACACCCCAGAGCGGGGCCAGCCTTGGAAATAGCAAGAACAGCACCAGCATGATGGGCGCACCCAACAGGGCCATCCAGCCCGCAGTTCTGGCCGCTTCCATCAGCGGTGGTTTGCCCACCGGCATGTGGGCATTGACCAGCACTGTCAACAAGCCCAGCAGGCCGAGCACCATGCTGAAGGCTGTCAAGAGCGACTGCGAATAAAAGAAGTTGCTCATCAGGCAGAAAAAGCCGAGAAAAAACACCACGAATGCGTCGCGCTTTGCGCGCAGCTCTAGCGTTTTGAGGGTGAGCAGCAGCACCAGCAGGGTTACACCGGCATCGCGGCCCAACAGCGTTTTGTGTGTGAACAGCGTGCCGCCAATCGCCAGCGCCAAAAGCCCCAGCAGCCACCAGCGGCCCGGCAGTGGTTTGCCTTGCAACGCAAGCGCGCCGCGCCACAGCAGAACTGCACCCGCAAGTACGCTGCACCAGACTGGTATGTTGGTGGTCTGTGGCAACAAAACCCAGGCAATCACCAAGAGCAGGAAAAGTGTGTCGCGGCTATCGCGCGGCAAGCCTTTTATCGTGAGCAGCAATGGTTTCAGCATAGCGCCAAGGCCTCTAGGCAGCGCCGCTTGTGTGCCTCGCCATTGCCGGGTTTGATTTCAAGCGCCCTCAAGCGTAGTCCGTAGTCGAGGCCCAGCCGGTCGGCCTGCAAGACCCAGGCGCAAAGCCGTGACAGCTTGTGTTCAGCGTCTGATGGTCCCGCTTGCATGAAGTCAAGCCACAACTCATGGCGCTGCGCCTGCTGGGTGTCGCGCACGATCAGGCCGCCACTTTCAGTGTGTGATTGCTCGTCAGCCTTCGCTGCCTTTTTCCAGACCACAAGCTTCAGGGGGTCGCCGCGCCGATACGCCCGCACGCCGTCAAATTCGCCAGTGCTTTGGGTTTGTGCTGTGGCCGCAGCGCCGCCCGAACGCGGTTCGCCGGGCGGCAAAGGCGGCGGCATGGCTTCGGGCAAGGGGTAAACCAGCATTTGCGCCGCAGGCCGCCAGACCGTCCAGACGCGAAAGGTACCCAGCGGAAAGCGCGTTTCGGCCGTCAGCGTAGGCAGGCGGTGCAAGCCGCGTTGGCGCGGCGTAAAGGCCACTTGCACGGTGCTGCTGCTTTGCGCCGCAACATCTGTCCAGGCCCAATGCGTTTGTTTGTCTTGTGAATTGAGAACACTCAGGCCGATAGCGTAGCGGGTAGAGCGCCTGTCGTTGGTGATTTTTACATCGATAGTGGCTACAGCGCCCGCATAATGAGCGTGGGGTGCTATTAAATGAAGCTCAAGTCCGCGCAGCGTGGCGTGGCACACATGCATACCGACCAGCGCGCTGCCAGCCAGCAAAAAAGTCAGCAGATAGCCCAGGTTGAGCTGGTAGTTGATGGAGGCGACCAGCAGGGTCAGCAAGGTAAGGCCCAGCATGAGGCCAGGGCGGGTGGGCAGGATGTAGACGGTGCGTTGGGTCAGGGTAATGTGGTCGCTAAGAGGCAGCCGACTCTCAAACCATTTCTGGAAACGCTTCCTGAAAAATATGGCCCCCAGGTTCGTCACTTCGTGTACCTCTCTGCCCCCCGAGGGGGCTGGCCTTGCTCGGGGCGGCCCAGCGCGGCGGCCGCTTTCAATTTGTCTGAAGATAGGAGTACGGTGCTCATGGCAGCGGCACAGCATCCAGCATGGCCCGCACCTGCTCGCGCGCACCACGGCCTGCGTCGCTGACGGGTATTAGGCGATGCGCGGCGGTCTGCGGCAGCACGGCTGCAATGTCATCGGGTGCTACGTAGTCGCGGCCGTTCATAAAAGCCTGCGCCCGGGCCGCGCGCATGACGGCAATGCCTGCCCTGGGGCTCAGGCCCTGCAAAAACCAGCGCCCCGAGCGGGTGGCGGCCATCAGGTCTTGCAGATAATTAAGCAGCGGCTCCGCAGCATGTACATGGCTGACCTGTTGTTGCAGCTCCAGCAGCTCATGCGCAGACAGCACGGCCTTGAGGTTTTCAACCATGTCACGGCGGTTACTGCCCTTGAGCAGCTCGCGCTCTGCGGCGCGGTCGGGGTAGCCGAGTGAGATGCGCATGTGAAAGCGGTCCATCTGTGATTCGGGCAGGGCGTAGGTACCCAGTTGGTCGTGCGGGTTTTGTGTGGCAATCACAAAAAACGGCACGGGCAACGGGCGGGTTGCACCTTCAACGGTGACCTGCTTTTCTTCCATGGCCTCCAGCAACGCGCTTTGGGTCTTGGGGCTGGCGCGGTTGATCTCGTCGGCCAGCAGCACCTGGGCAAATATCGGGCCGGGGTGAAAAACAAAACTTTCTTTTTGCCGCTCGTAAATCGACACGCCAGACAAATCACTGGGCATCAGGTCAGCCGTGAACTGCACGCGTGAGAAGTGCAGACCAAAAGAACGCGACAGCGCGTGGGCTAGGGTGGTTTTACCGACACCCGGCACGTCTTCAATCAGCAAATGCCCCCCGGCCAGCAGGCAGGCCACGCAGTCCTGCACCTGTGCGGGCTTGCCCACAATGACCGTGTTAAGCTGATTTAAAAGTGCCTGAAGGTTTTCTTTGACCTGCATTTGAATTTTTTTGTACTTGTTTTTCACTACGGTTTTTGCTTCTGACAGCTACGTTACCCGAAAAGTTTCACGACATGAACGCGACTGGTTATTTCACCCATAAAGATTGCTGGAACCATGAAATGGGCACGGGCCACCCGGAATGCCCCGAGCGACTCGATGCGATTGAGGACTGGCTGCTTCACAGCCGCGACGAGCGCGGCGTACATACCCTGACGCTAGACCGCGCTGCAAGCTTCAATGCCCTGAGCGAAGACATGCTGAACGCACTGCAGCAAGAAGGCGTGCAGGCCTTTATCGAGAAAAGGAAACCGCAATGGCCAACTCCAGCGGGATGAACTGGATGTCAAGCTTCCCGTTCGGCTCCAGCTCGCGTGTGCCGTCCAGAGTGGATACCCTGGACGAATGGCTTGCCGCGCTGCTTCAGCCAGCATCACTGACCGAGCTGGCGGCATTGATTGGCTGCGGGCTGCTGGCCTGGTTGCTGACCCGCCTGCTCCAGCGCGTGATGCAGGGGCATGAGAGGAACGGGCATGGCAGGCAGGGGCATGAAGCTGACGACTCGTCCATCCTGTTTGGCAAGCGCATCGTTGATGGCGTGCTGTTTCCGCTGCTGTTGCTGCTGTTGGCCTATTTGAGCAAAGGCTTGTTGGCCCAAGTGCTGCCACTGGCCATTTACAAGGTGGCGCTGCCGGCGCTGCTGGCTCTGGCGGTGATTCGCCTCAGCGTCAAGGTGCTACAGGCGGCATTTAAAAATGCACCGTGGGTGCGGGCGCTGGAGCGAACGTTCTCATGGCTAGCCTGGCTGGCTATGGTGCTCTGGGTCAGTGGTTTGCTGCCCGTTCTGCTGGAGGAGCTGGATGGTATCAAGTGGAAAGTGGGGCAATCGACCCTGTCGCTGCGCACCATGCTGGAAGGCGCGCTGACGGCTGGCGTGGTGCTTTTGATCACGCTGTGGATTTCATCATCCATCGAGTCGCGGTTGCTGCGTTCGGCCACCGGCAGCGAGCTGTCGCTGCGCAAGGCGGTGAGCAATGCGGTGCGTGCGGTGCTGATGTTTGTCGGCCTGCTGCTGGCGCTGTCGTCGGTAGGCATTGATATGACGGCGCTGTCGGTATTGGGTGGTGCGATTGGTGTCGGTATCGGCTTTGGCCTGCAAAGACTCGCTGCCAGTTATGTCAGCGGCTTTGTCATGCTGGCCGAGCGCAGCGTGCGCATTGGCGACAACATTCGCGTAGACAACTTTGAAGGCCGTATCACCGACATCAATGCGCGCTACACCGTGGTGCGCGCGCTGTCGGGGCGCGAGTCCATCGTGCCCAACGAGATGTTCATCAGCAACCGGATTGAAAACCTGTCGCTGTCCGATCTCCAGGTGCTACAGACCACAGTGGTCTCGGTGGGCTACGACAGCGATGTTGAGCTGGTGATGCGCCTGCTGACGGATGCCGCCCTGGCACAGGACCGCGTGGTGCGCGAGCCGGTGCCGAGTGCCAATCTGACCAATTTCGGCGCTGACGGGCTTGAATTCACCCTCAATTACTGGATGACAGACCCTGAAAACGGCCAGCAAAACCTGCGTTCGCGCGTCAATCTCGACATCTTGAAAGCGCTACGTGCGAATGGGGTGGAGATTCCGCTTCCGCAGCGGGTGGTGCATGTGCCTGCGCAGGGGTGATACGGCATAAAATATAGGGTTTACCTTTAATAAATTCTGGAGCTGTGCAATGAAGGTTCTCGTCCCCGTCAAGCGTGTAGTCGACTTCAACGTCAAAGTCCGCGTCAAATCCGATGGCACTGGCGTTGATATCGCCAACGTCAAAATGAGCATGAACCCGTTTGACGAGATCGCGATTGAAGAAGCCATGCGCCTGAAAGAAAAGGGCGTTGCGGTCGAGGTCATCGCTGTCAGTTGCGGCGTGCTGCAGTGCCAGGAAACCCTGCGCACCGCGATGGCCATTGGTGCTGACCGCGCCATTCTGGTTGAAACCACCGAAGAGCTGCAACCACTGGCCGTTGCCAAGCTGCTCAAGGCACTGGTCGAAAAAGAGCAGCCCCAGCTCGTCATCCTCGGCAAGCAGGCGATTGATGATGACTGCAACCAAACCGGCCAGATGCTGGCCGCACTGCTGGGCTGGCCACAGGCTACGTTTGCTTCTAAAGTCGAAGTGGAAGGTGACAAAGTCAAGGTCACCCGCGAGGTCGATGGCGGTCTTGAGATCTTGTCGCTCAGCCTGCCAGCCATCATCACGACCGACCTGCGCCTCAATGAGCCGCGCTACGTCACCTTGCCCAACATCATGAAGGCCAAGAAAAAGCAGATGGATAACTTCAAGCCTGAAGACCTCGGTGTCGACGTCAAGCCGCGCATCAAAACCCTCAAAGTCAGCGAGCCTCCCAAGCGCAGCGCT
>JBKJOH010000331.1:0-6927 GCA_046593295.1 Polaromonas sp.
ATTCGCAGTGGTATTGACGAAACCAGCCAGGCAATCAGCCTTGTTTAATGTGTTCATGCGCGCGCTACCGACGGCTGCACGCAGCAGCCCGGCAGCCGCTGCGCAAACCGACAGCAAACAGTTTGATGCCGAGCTGGCCAAGCGCCTACCGATGCGTATGTTGGTGGCCGAAGACAATGAAGTGAACCAAAAACTGGCCCTGCGTATGCTGCAAGGCTTTGGTTACCGCGCAGATGTTGCCGCCAATGGTGAAGAGGTGCTGGATGCTATTGAGCGCCAGACCTACGACTTGGTGTTGATGGACATTCAAATGCCCGAGATGGATGGTCTGCAAGCCACACGCCTTATCTGCGCCAGCACGCCGTACGAGCAGCGCCCACGCATCGTGGCCATGAGCGCCAACGCCATGCCTGAAGACATTGCGATAGCCAAGCAGGCGGGCATGGACGACTACATCACCAAGCCGATCAGCGTCTCGGTGCTGGGTGCGGCACTACAAAAATGGGGCGCGCGTGCAGCAACGCTGCCCGATGATGTCTCGCCAATACCGTCGTTGTCGCCGCTGGCCGACAGCAGTGTCTCTGAGGTTTTAAACCATGAGCAGATAGCCTCGGTGAACGAGATGGATCCGTCGGGGGATTTTCTAGCCGAACTGGTCGCATCATTCACACGCAATGTGACCGGTTTGCTGGCCCGGCTTAACGCCGCAGCGCAAGCGCAAAACGCGGAAGAGTTTGCGCGCATGACGCACCAGATCAAAGGTCTGGCAGCCAATCTGGGCGCTAGCGCGCTGGCAAAAACCTCTCTAGCGCTGGAGACGCACAGCCAGCAGCACGGACTGGCTGAAGTGGGCGACTTGCTGAAAACGTTAAGCCAAGATTTTCAACACACGCTGGTCGCGTTTGACGCTGTTTTGGCCAAATTGCGGCCTGCTTGAGCTGAATTTGGCCATTTTTAGGCATAAAAGTGGCCACGGCCCAATGAATACGGGCGTGACCAGCTACTTTTTTTATAGCAAGCAGTCGTCGAGTATTTCAACCCAATGCCGCACCTTTGTTGCCGTGCCGCTTTGCAAATGGGTGATGCAGCCGATGTTGGCCGAGGCGATGGTGTCGAGTTTCATTTGTTTTAAATTTGCCAGCTTGCGGTCGCGCAACTGGTAAGCGAGATCGGGTTGCAAGACCGAGTAGGTGCCAGCCGAGCCGCAGCACAGATGCGCTTCGCAGCTGGCTACCTTGATGTCAAAGCCTAAAGCGCCCAGGTGCTGCTCAACACCTCCGCGCAGTTGCTGGCCGTGTTGCAGGGTGCAGGGCGGGTGAAAAGCGATGTTGCCGGCCTTGCTAGATACTTTTCCACGCAAGGCCTGCACCAGATCTGGCAGCAGCTCGCTCAGGTCGCGTGTCAAGGCGCTGATACGCGCTGCCCGGACGGCATACGCCGGATCGTCTTTCAGGATGTAGCCATACTCTTTTACCGTCACGCCGCAGCCCGATGCGTTCATCACAATCGCCTCTACGCCCAAGCCTTCTTCTGCCTCGATGTATGGCCACCAGGCATCAATGTTGTGTCGCATCTCTAGCTTGCCGCCGTCCTGGTCGTTCAAGTGAAACTTCACCGCGCCGCAGCAGCCTGCTTTGGCAGCGATGACGACTTCAATGCCCGCCGCATCCAGCACACGCATGGTGGCGTTGTTGATGTTGGGCATCATGGCGGGTTGCACGCAGCCTTCCAACATCAGCATTTTTCGGGCGTGCGTGGCTGTGGGCCCGGATGGACGAACGCCCGCATTTTGGCGGGCAGGCACTTTCGCTTTGAGTGACTTGGGCAGCAGGCTGCGCACGGCCTGGCCCACTTTCATGGCGGGCGCAAACAGGGGTGATGGCAGGCCTTCTTTCAAAACCCAGCGCAATGCCTTTTGAGCGCTAGGCCGCTCCACGCGCTCATCCACCAGCTTGCGGCCAATGTCGATGAGGTGGCCATACTGCACGCCGCTGGGGCAGGTAGTTTCGCAGTTGCGGCAGGTCAGGCAGCGGTCCAGGTGCAGTTGCGTTTTGGGCGTGGGTAGCTCGCCTTGAAGCACCTGCTTGATGAGGTAGATGCGGCCACGCGGGCCGTCAAGCTCGTCGCCGAGCAGCTGGTAGGTTGGGCAGGTGGCGTTGCAAAAACCGCAATGCGTGCACTTGCTAATAATCGCTACGGCCGCCATGCCGTCGGCCGTGTTTTTGAATTCGGGGGAGAGCTTGGTTTGCATGGGGTGGTTGATGCCTAGAAGCCTGGGTACATGCGGCCCGGGTTGAAGATGCCTGCGGGGTCAAATTCACGTTTTAACTCGCGATGAATCCGGTCCAAAGGCGGTTTTATGGCATCAAATACGGCTGTAGCCCCCTGTTTACGGGCGTGACCAGCTATGAAAAGAGTAGCGTGACCGCCTGCATTTTTGGCCGCTTCACGCAGTTGGTGCAGTTGCTGCGCTTGCGCTGCGTCGGCGCGCACCCAGCGCAGGCCGCCGTGCCATTCGATCAAGGGCTGGCCGAATGCGCCGGGTAAGTCCATCACGGTCGTGGTTTGCGGCACTGACAAGCGCCAAAGGTCTTGCGCGTCGCTGCGTTCTTTAAACCAGGGCAGTTGCTGGTCACGGCAAGCCTGCCAGTCTGGCGCTACTTCGGCGTTGTTTTTGCGCTGCCCACCCAAGGTTTTGCAGGCGGCATCCACCGCCGCGCGCGCGCCACGCAGCCGCAGGTAGAGCGCGCCAACACCCTTGTCATCCACCCAACAGCTTGCGTTGAGCGGCAGGGGCTGGCCACCCCAGGTATTGAGCCAGCTCAGGGCTTGTACCTGAGTACATTCAAACTGCAAAGTGGCCTCAAGCGGCGCAATCGGCAATACCTTCAGGCTGACCTCGGTGATTAAACCCAGCGTACCCATAGCGCCAACCATCAAGCGCGACACGTCATAGCCCGCCACGTTTTTTATCACCTGACCGCCAAATGTCAGATGCTCACCCCGGCCATTGATGAGCTTGAGCCCCAGCACGTAGTCGCGCACCGCGCCCACGCTGGCGCGCGCAGGGCCGCTCAGGCCGCTGGCGACCATGCCGCCTACGGTGCTGCTGCCGGGGCGGCCAAAGTGCGGCGGCTCAAACGGCAGGCACTGGCCCTGGGTCGCCAGCAAGGCCTCCAGTTCAGCCAGTGGTGTGCCTGCAAGCGCTGTCACCACCAGCTCGCTGGGCTCGTAACAGACCACACCGGACAGCGCCGTGGTGTCGAGAATCTCGCCGTGAAGCGCCTGCGCGTAAAAGTCCTTGCTGCCGCCACCGCGAATTCTCAGCGGCGACGCGCTAGCCGCCGCCGCACGTATGCGCTCGACCAGCACATTCAGGGAATCCGGGACATCAATATCTGAAGACATACCCAGGATGGTACGTCGCCCAGCCGGGCGTGGCCTTGATTTTTTTGAACGCTGCCTGTGCGGTTTTTTGCAAGCCGCTAGGCTCAATCGACGAAAAAGTTGACCGGCAACCCCGGCACATCGACCTGCATTGAAAACACGCAGCCCGACTCGGGGTAGCGCTGCAGCTCTGCCGCCGGGCGCTTCTGGCGCGCCGTTGTGAGATAGAGGGTTTGCAGATCGGCCCCGCCAAAGCAGGGCATGGTGGGGCACTGGACGGGTACGGGAATGTCCTGCAGCACCTCGCCGCTTGGGGCCAGCTTGAGCACCCGCGCGCCCTCGTACATGGCGACGTAATAGTTGCCCTGCACATCGACCGCAGCGCCATCGGGCCTGCCGACGTAGCCGTCGTATCCGTCATATCCAGAAAGGCCGGGTTGCCAGCCGTCCGGCTTGGGTGGCCACTGTTTGAACACGCGTTCGCGGCTCATCAGATTGCTTCGGCTGTCCCAGTCCCAGGCGCGGATGATGTGGCCGGGTGTGTCGGCCCAATAAAGGGTTGAGGCATCGGGTGACCAGGCCAGGCCGTTGGCGGTCATGGCGTTGCCTGCTTTAACGACCAGCTTTGCGACGAGCTTAGCTTCAAGCACAGGCGGTAAGCCTTGCGGGCCAGCGCGGCGACTATCGAGACAGAAAAGCCGAGCCAGATTGGCATCGCGCGGCTCATACAAGGTGCCCACCCAAAAGCGGCCGCAAGGGTCGGCCTTGCCGTCGTTAAAGCGCGTGGTGGCGGGGTCGTGAACAGCAGCCGCCAGAAGTTGCAAGTCACCGCCCCAGTCCTTGGCGCAATAGACACCGTCCCGCAAAGCGATGACTAAACCACCCGAGCGCACAGGTGCAATGCAGCCTGGCTCGGAAGGCATGGCCCAGCTTTCCAGGCTGCCCATGAACCCATTGAGGCGGTGTATCTGCTGGCCTATGCCGTCCACCCAATAAAGCATCTGCTCGTCAGGATGCCAGAAAGGCGACTCACCGAGTTCGTTGGGTTGGGATGTGACGATTTGCCAGCTCATGCTTGCCTTGATGGAGTGGGGTTTTTGGGGTCAGAGCCCAAATTCGCCGAGCCTTCGGCTCGCCCTCCGGGGGCGGTGCTTCGCACCGCTGCGAAATTGGTGTCTGACCCCAATAACCCATGCATCGTAATGAAATTGGCGGGTTCTGTCGCAATAGTAAGCAAGGGGCGGAGAAAGGCGACGACACCCCGGGCGCAGGTGACGTGATGGCGGCCGAGCTGCGCGATGGTTATGAAGCCTTTGACTTTGGCATCCCTTTCATCTTGCAGGAAGCGGACGAGGTGCGCGACCACAACACGCTGGACCTGTTTACCCTGCCCGCATTCACGGCCTTGAGCCTGGAGCAGCTGGCCGCCATGCTTGGCAAGGGCGACACGTTTATCTCGCAAGACCTGCAAAGCGCAACCTTGTTCGGCGACTACCGCGTGGACGGCGCGGTGATGAATGTAGGCGGCTACAACGAGTACCTGTCGCGGCTGACGCGCCGCATCAGCCAGGGGCTGAGTGAGCCTCTATCCAAGTTCGCCAAAGGCAACAAGGTGGCCACGCACCTGGCCAAGCCCTACCTTCAGGTGAACACAGCCGAGCTGACGGGCTGGCTGGACGACTACATCTGGACCCAATTGTTCGGTACGACCTTTAACCCGATGGACGGCGAGCAGTGGCGCGTCTTGCTGTTGCAGCCAGTGGTGGATCACATCACCAAGGTGTTTGCAGTGGCGCTGCTTGAGTCGGAACAAAAGCACGTGACGGGGCATACGGAAGTGCATTTGCGGCATCTGTCTGAAGTGCCGCGCCTGATGATGCAGGAGAGCCATTCAGTCGAGGTCAGCAAGTGCATCTACACGCGCCTTAGCTGGCCTGCGCGCAATGGCGGGTTGGAGCGTGCCTTTATTCACTGGGCGCAGGCGGATACGCTGGTGCAGGCCTTCTGCAAGCTGAGTGAAAACCGCCACACCTTCACGCGGCTGCGCTACGTGAAAGACGACGGCCTGCCGGCGTTTTATTCACCCGACTTTCTGGTGCGTACCAAAGACGCGGTGTACCTGGTGGAGACCAAGGCGCAGCAGCAGACCATTCACCCCAACGTGCAGCGCAAACTGCGGGCAGCGCTGGCCTGGTGCGATCGCATCAATGACCTGAGTGTGTTTGACCGAGGCAGCCCGCCATGGCATTACGTGCTGCTGGCTGAAAACGTGCTGGTCGAGTGGCAAGCCAAAGGCGCACGGCTGGCTGAACTGCTGGACTTTGCGCGCCTGCGACCGCTGGCGAGTGCGTCGCTACAGGAGCGGCTGATTTGAGTGAATTCAAGGTTTGAAACGGTTTTCAAGGTCATTTTTAACTGCCAGAAATGGCCGCAAGCCAATAAAATCGGGCGTGATCAGCTACTGATTTAATAGCAATCGCTGCCTACTCGGTAGTTGCCATGCGCGCCATGCGCTCGCTCTTCCAGTACACATCGTCGCCGCCGTTCAGTCGGTTCAGCACGCGCGACAGCACGAAGAGCAAGTCGCTCAGACGGTTCAGGTACTGGCGCGGCGCGTCTTTCAGGTCTTCTACAGCGCCCAGCGCCACCACGGCGCGCTCGGCTCGGCGCGCTACCGTGCGGCAGACATGCGCCAGCGATGCGGCGCGCGTCCCTGCTGGCAGGATGAACTCGGCCAGTCGCGGCAGTGCGGCGTTGTGCTCTTCAAGCGCCGCATCGATCAGTGCCACGGCCTCGGGCTTGAGCAGTTCAAAGCCGGGAATGCTGAGTTCGCCGCCCAGGTTGAAAAGCTGGTGCTGCACCTCGACCAGCAACTCACGAACCCGCTCCGGCATGTCTTCGCACAGCAGCACGCCAAGGTTGGAGTTGAGCTCATCGACATCGCCCATGGCGTGAACGCGCAGGCTGTCTTTGCTGACGCGGGTGTTGTCGCCCAGGCCGGTGGTGCCGTTGTCGCCGGTGCGGGTTGCGATTTGTGAAAGTCTGTTGGCCATGGCTTGAACTCTATCAGAGCCAGTGCAAACCAAAACAATACTCCAATCCGGGCCAGCAGCAGCGACAGACCTGAGACCTGCTCGGGCCGTGTAGCGTGTAGCATGTAAGCATCTGGAGACAAAGAATGAACGCACCCCTGCCCTCCCACCTGCTGCCCGACATTGCCCAGCGTGAAACGCCTGCGGCGCTGATTGATGCGCTTAAAAGCCGCTTTGCCGAACGCTGTTCCACCGCACTCGTGGTGCGCGAGCAGCACGGGCGCGACGAATCATCGTTTGCCGCGCCGCCGCCCTCTGCCGTGGTGTTTGCGGAAAGCACAACGGACGTGGCCGATGCCGTCAAGCTGGCTAGCCAATACAGCGTACCTGTGATTGCGTTTGGCGTGGGTACTTCGCTGGAAGGGCATTTGCTGGCGGTGCAGGGCGGCATCAGCATTGACGTGAGCCGCATGAACAAGGTGCTGTCCATCAACGCCGAAGACCTGAC
>JBKJOH010000143.1:0-2625 GCA_046593295.1 Polaromonas sp.
AGGCTCGGCGAATTTGGGCTCTGACCCCAAAAACCCATGACAAAACGATGAAATTTTGAGCAGAATTAAGCTATTTAAAATCAATGAGTTACACGGATTCCCCGTCGTTTTGGCGGCATCTACCCAGTCTTTTGGGCGCAACGCTGCCGCCTGCGGAAGATTACCCCGCGTATTTTGAGGGGCTTGGCCTTGTTTGAAGAACCATCTGCCCCGGCGACTGGTGTGCGTACCTGGTCGGTCGGCTCCTTGCTCAGGGCCATATCCGACAGTTTAGAGGCGCGCTTCAACCCGATAGCCGTGAAGGGTGAGATTTCCGGGTTCTCCCGGGCTGCCAGCGGGCATTGTTATTTTTCGCTTAAAGACGATCAGGGGCAGATTCGTTGCGCCATGTTTCGCCGGGCTGCATCACTGCTTGATTTTTCACCACGCGACGGGCAACTGGTCGAACTGCGTGGTCGCCTGGGTGTTTATGACGCGAGAGGCGAGCTGCAACTGGTGGTCGAGTCCTTGCGCCAAGCCGGGCAGGGCAGCCTGTTTGAAGAGTTTCTAAAACTCAAGGCAAAGCTTGAGCTTGAAGGACTGTTCGACACCGGGCGCAAACGCCCGTTGCCTTTGATGCCACGCGCCATAGGCGTTGTGACCTCGCTGGGAGCGGCGGCGTTGCATGATGTGGTCACAGCCCTGCAACGCCGCGTGCCGCACATTCCAATCATTGTTTACCCCGCCAGCGTGCAAGGCAGTCAGGCCGCGGCTGAGTTGCGAGACGCTTTGCTCACGGCCTGCAAACGCCATGAAGTTGATGTGCTGCTGCTGGTGCGTGGCGGCGGTGCCATGGAAGACTTGTGGGCTTTCAATGACGAGCAACTGGCCCGGATGATTGTGGCCGCACCCATGCCCATCATCAGTGGTGTGGGCCATGAGACTGATTTCACCATCGCTGATTTTTGTGCCGATGCGCGCGCGCCCACGCCAACCGCTGCGGCAGAGTTGAGCGCCCAGCCCCAAAGCGTGTGGCTGGGCGTGCTGGAGCTGATTTTCTCTAAACTGCAAAATGGCGTTGAGCGTCAATTGCAGGCATCCAGCCAGCGACTTGATGGCGCGCAAGCGCGCTTTAGCCGTCCATCGCATTTTGTGACCCGCCAGCAAGCGCGCCTGGCTGCACATGCGCAAAATCTGCAACATGCAAAGACTTCAACACTTGAGCGACTGGCTGCGAGGCTTGAAGCGCTAGATGCAGAACTCCCCAAGGCTTTTGCGACTGCTATCAAAGCTAGGCAATGGCAACTTCACAGCGCCCAGTTACGGCTTGAACTGCTCAACCCAAAACTGGTTTTGCAGCGTGGCTACGCCTGGCTGGCCGATATGGAAGGCCAGGCTATCACCAGCGTCAAACAGACCCGGACAGGCCAGGCCGTGCGCGCTACCCTGGTTGATGGCGAGGTCGATTTAACGGTATCAGCGCCCCGGCTGATTTAGTTTTTACAATCAACGTGGCAATTTATTGATTGATACTTTTCCGAATTTCTTTTTTCAACATCTGGACACTTCTAGAAATTCAGATTTTCAGGATGAAGTGCAAGGCGCACGGAGCGCAGCAACCGGAATGTACTTAAGGTACATGAGGATTGCGAGCACCGCGCAACGCAGCAATTTGCCTGAAAAATGAATTTATAGAAGTGCCCATCACTACAAGGACCCCATGGAACACAAACTCCCCCCACTTCCCTACGCTATCGACGCACTGGCTCCCAATTACAGCCAAGAAACCTTTGAATACCACCATGGCAAGCACCACAATGCCTACGTCGTCAACCTCAACAACCTGCAAAAAGGCACCGAGTTTGAGGCCATGACGCTGGAAGAAATCGTCAAAAAATCCAGCGGTGGCGTGTACAACAATGCCGCCCAGATATGGAACCACACCTTTTTCTGGAGCTGCATGAAACCCGCTGGCGGCGGCGAGCCATCAGGCGCGCTGGCAACCGCCATCAATGCCAAGTTCGGCTCTTACGCTGCTTTCAAAGAGGCGTTTGTCAAATCGGCTGTTGGCAACTTCGGTTCCGGCTGGACCTGGCTGGTTAAAAAGGCCGATGGCTCGGTTGATATCGTCAACACCGGCCCTGCTGGCACGCCTCTGACCACGGCAGACAAGGCTTTGATGACCGTGGATGTCTGGGAGCACGCCTACTACATTGACTACCGTAACCAGCGCCCCAAGTTCGTGGAAACCTTCTTGTCCAGCCTGGTGAACTGGAGTTTTGCCGAGGCTAATTTCGCCTGAACGCCTTCGGACTTGAATATAAAGGGCTCGAAGATTGATCTTCGAGCCCTTTTTTATTGGGGAGTCGGCTGTGGCTGATTTTCGGTGTGAGTGAAAAATAGTTGCTAGGAATGCCTGCAATTTCGTATTGCAAAATCCCATTGCATAAAATGCAACAAGGTCTGAACTCCAATGCGGAATCAGGCAGCACATTCCCGTAGCAATTCCTGGAGGCAAACGATGAGTACCAAGCAGCCGACCATTATTTACACCTTGACAGATGAGGCGCCGCTGCTGGCGACCAGTGCGTTCCTGCCTATCATCCGTGCTTTCACGGCACCAGCGGGCGTTAACGTTGAGGCTGG
>JBKJOH010000189.1:0-3753 GCA_046593295.1 Polaromonas sp.
ATCGTGATGATGATGCGGATCAGGCTCCTCGTCCGCAGCATGGTGATGCGCGTCGGGATTCTGATCGAACCGTTCCTTGCCGTGGAAGACCAGGAAATACATGCGGAAGGAATAAAACGCCGTCACAAAGACACCGGCCAGCACCGCAAAGTAGGCAAAACCGGCGCCCGGCAACTGGCTGAAATGAACCGCCTCGATGATGCTGTCTTTGGAGTAGAAACCGGCAAACAGCGGCGTGCCGATCAGGGCCAGCGAGCCGATCAGCGCGGTGATCCAGGTGATCGGCATGTGCTTGCGCAGCCCGCCCATCCAGCGGATGTCCTGGATGTGATGCATGCCCATGATGACCGAACCCGCCGCAAGGAACAGCAAAGCCTTGAAGAATGCGTGGGTCATCAAATGGAATACGGCCACTGAATAGGCCGAGGCACCCAGCGCCACAGTCATATAGCCAAGCTGCGACAAAGTGGAATAGGCCACCACGCGCTTGATATCGTTCTGGATTATGCCGAGAAAGCCCATGAACAGCGCGGTGATACCGCCTATCACCATGATGAAACTCAGCGCGGTGTCGCTGAATTCGAACAGCGGCGACATGCGCGCCACCATGAAGATGCCGGCCGTCACCATGGTCGCGGCGTGAATCAGGGCGGAGATGGGCGTCGGGCCTTCCATCGAATCGGGCAACCAGACATGTAGCGGGAACTGCGCCGACTTGCCCATGGCGCCGATGAACAGGCAGATGCAGATCACGGTGATCAGCATCCAGTCGCTTCCACCCAAAGGATTCGGAAAACCGAGCTGGGCGATCTCGCCCGACTTGGCAAACACCTCGCTGTAGTTGAGCGTGCCGGCGTAGGCCACGAGCAGGCCGATGCCGAGGATGAAACCGAAGTCGCCGACGCGGTTGACCAGAAAGGCCTTCATGTTGGCGAAGATGGCCGTGGGTTTCTTGTACCAGAAGCCGATCAGCAGGTAGGACACCAGGCCAACCGCCTCCCAGCCGAAGAACAGTTGCATGAAGTTATTCGCCATGACCAGCGTGAGCATGGCAAACGTGAACAGCGAGATGTAGACGAAAATGCGGTTGTAGCCTTCGTCTTCTTCCATGTAGCCGATGGTGTAGATATGCACCATGAGCGAGACAAAAGTCACGACACACATCATCATCGCCGTCAGGCCATCGACGAGGAAGCCGATTTCCATCTTCAGGCCGCCGACGACCATCCAGGTGTAAAGCGTTTCATTAAAGCGCGCACCGCCCTGCGCCATGTTCTTGAGCGTCATGGCCGAGAGGATGAAAGCGATCAGCACGCCCAGAATAGTCAGCGTATGCGACAGGCGACGACCTATCCAGTTGCCACCGAAGGTGGTGCCGAAAATACCGGCAAGCAAGGCACCTGCCAGAGGCGCCAGGGGAACGGCCAGCAAGTTGGCGGCGGAAAGGGTTTGACTCATGTTTTTTAGCCGCGGAGCGTGTTGAGTTCATCCACATTGATGTTGGACTTGTTGCGAAACAGCAGCACCAGAATGGCCAGGCCGATGGCCGACTCGGCAGCCGCGACGGTCAGGATGAAAAACACAAATATCTGGCCGGCCATGTCATTGAGGTAATACGAGAAGGCAACGAAATTCATGTTGACAGCCAGCAGCATGAGCTCAATGGCCATGAGCAGCACGATGAGGTTTTTACGGTTCAGGAAAATGCCAATCACCGACAGCGCGAACAGTATGGCACCGAGCGAAAGAAAGTGTCCGAGCGTGAGCGTCATGGTTTGGGTTCTCCGGCTACAGGTGCGACTAAGCTGGCTACTGGGCTAGCTACGACTGCAGATTTCATTTTGACCAAGCTGACGCGGTCTTTGCTCTTGACCCTGACCTGCTCGGAAGGGTTCTGGGATTTCGAGTCTTTGCGCTCGCGCAGCGTCAGTGCAATGGCCGCGATGATGGCCACCAGCAGAATGACGGCTGCGATTTCAAGCGGGTAAAGGTACTCTGAATAAAGCAGCTTGCCCAGCTCTTTGGTGTTTGAAACCTGAGCGCCAATTTGCCCGGCTACAGAACCAGCGATGGCTGATTTAGGAGGCTCCCTGAAGCCACCCATCAGCACGTAGGACATTTCCAGCGCGATGATGGCACCCACGGTGCCCGCCAGCGGAAAGTGCTTCCAGAAGCCCTTGCGCACACTGTCGAGATTGATGTCCAGCATCATCACGACAAAAAGAAACAGCACCATCACGGCGCCCACATACACCAGCACCAGCGTGATGGCCAGGAACTCGGCCTTGAGCAGAATCCAGATCGCCGAGGCCTGAAAAAATGCCAGTACAAGATACAGCGCTGCGTGAACAGGGTTGCGTGCAGTGATGACGCGGAAAGCTGCAAACAGCAGCACCGCGGCAAACACATAAAAAAGACCGGTTCTGGCATCCATGTTGTTGTGGATTCTTTCTTGGAAAGCGACTAGAGGGTCATACCGTTTCAGCGGAACTTGGCATCCGCCGCAAGATTGGCAGCAATTTCAGTTTCGTAGCGGTCACCCACGGCCAGCAGCATTTCTTTTGTGAAATACAAATCGCCACGCTTTTCACCGTGATATTCAAAGATGTGCGTTTCGACAATAGCGTCGACCGGGCAGCTCTCTTCGCACATGCCGCAAAAAATGCACTTGGTCAGATCGATGTCATAACGCGAGGTGCGGCGGCTGCCGTCTTCGCGCACATCTGATTCAATCGTGATCGCCAGCGCCGGGCACACGGCTTCGCACAGTTTGCAGGCAATACAGCGCTCTTCGCCATTTTCATAACGGCGCAGCGCATGCAGGCCGCGAAAGCGCGGGCTAAGTGGCGTTTTTTCTTCAGGGAACTGAATCGTGATCTTGCGCTTGAACATGTACTTACCGGTCAGGGCCATGCCCTTGAACAGCTCGGTGAGCATGAAGCTCGATGCGAAATCTTTAAATGAGGCGACTGCTGACATATTCATTTCCAGATGTTGTAGGGGGTCTGCATCCAGACCCCGACGACCACCAGCCAGACCAGGGTCACAGGAATGAATATCTTCCAGCCCAGGCGCATGATCTGGTCGTAACGGAAGCGCGGGAAGGTGGCGCGCACCCAGAGGAACATCGTGACCACCACAAAGGTCTTGATGCCCAGCCAGATCCAGCCCGGAATCCAGTTGAAGAAAACGCTGTCGATTGGCGCCAGCCAGCCGCCCAGGAACAGCAGCACACTGAGAATCGCCACCAGCCACATATTGGCGTATTCGGCCAGGAAGAACATGGCAAACGACATGCCGGAATATTCAACCATGTGCCCGGCAACAATTTCTGACTCGCCCTCAACCACGTCAAACGGGTGGCGGTTGGTTTCAGCCAGACCGGCGATGAAAAACACCACAAAAATCGGCAGCAGCGGCAACCAGTTCCAGGACAAAAAGTTCAGGCCGTAACCTGCCGCCACGCCCCTGGCCTGGCCCATGACGATGTCGGTCATGTTCAGGCTGGCCGAGACCATCAGCACCACCACCAGCGCGAAGCCCATCGCGATCTCGTAGCTCACCATCTGCGCCGAGGCTCGCAGCGCGCCGAGGAAGGCGTACTTCGAGTTCGACGCCCAGCCGGCGATGATCACGCCGTAGACCTCCATCGAGGTGATCGCCATCAGGAACAGCAGACCGGCGTTGACATTGGCCAACACGACTTCGGGACCGAAGGGCACCACGGCCCAGGCCGCCAGCGCCGGCATGATG
>JBKJOH010000206.1:0-7675 GCA_046593295.1 Polaromonas sp.
GGAATCGAGACCATGCACATGATCAAGAAGGGGCAGTTGCACTGCCCCGGTGGACAAGCCATCTCCGCAGCTGACCAGTTCTACAGCCTAGCGTTTTGATCTCGAAGCGCGGTCGCCGCCTTTCTCCGCCCCTTGCTCACTATTGCAACAGAACCAAACAAATCGACCCCCTGATGTAAAGAAAGCTGACAGAAATTTGAAAATCGGCTCCAGATTCTGGTCCGCTCCTGCTTAACCCTTGCTGGCAGCGCCACTCGGTCACAAGGCTCACCAACGGACCAGCTCGACCTCAGTTCGTCTGGTAGTGCGCGACCAGACCGCGTGCGCCGGCTTCGCACAAGTCAAGCACGCGCTCAAAGCCCTCGACGCTGCCGTAATAAGGGTCAGGAACGTCGCGCATGTCCACCCCTTGGGCGAACTCGAGAAACAGGCGTAATTTGTGCGCATGGTCCGCAGGGCACATGCGCCGCAGGTCGTTCAGATTCGCCTGATCCATCGCCAGTACCAGGTCGTAGCGACTGAAGTCGCGCTCGCTGACCTGACGCGCGCGGCGCTTGCCAATCGTATATCCGCGCCCAGACAAAACTGTTTTGACCCGCGGGTCTGGTCTATCGCTGCCGCGACCGGCATGGGTTCCGGCTGAATCTATCTGGATATTGCGTGCAAGGCCCGCTTGCTGTAACAAGTGCAATGTCACCATCTGCGCCATCGGCGAACGGCACACATTGCCCATGCAGACCATCAAGAGTTTCGTCATTGGGAGGAAATTTCAGAAAGCTCATTATCCAGTACTGCGTCTGTGCTGCTTGCCGCCCGCAATATTGATTGATGAACCAACTGGCTTCGGATGCGGTAATAATTGGTTAAGCTTAAAGGGTCATTTCAATTGGGGTAAGCAGTGGTAGAAAATTCGACGGAACAGACGGGAAATCACCGGCCAGTGGCCATTCTCACGCAGGTCGATAAAACCTACCATCTGGACTCCATTAGCGTTCCGGTGATCAAAGGGGCAGACTTCATCGTCCATGCTGCCTGTTTTACCGTGTTGCTGGGCCCGTCCGGGAGTGGCAAGACGACGCTGCTCAATATGATTGGCTGCATTGACAAGCCGGACAAAGGGGAAGTCGTCGTCGCTGACTGCAAGGTGGGCGACTTGACAGATGACGCGCTGTCGGACTTCCGCGCCAAAAACATCGGCTTCATTTTTCAAAACTTCAACTTGCTGCCGGTTCTGAGCGCGTACGAAAATATTGAATATCCATTGCTCCTGGCGGGCGTTTCGACGAAAAAACGTGGTGAACGCGTGCCCAGGCTGTTAGACGCGGTGGGCTTGGGCGACAAGGCAAAGTATTTTCCAGGCCAATTGTCTGGCGGACAACGCCAACGCGTCGCCATCGCCCGCGCCTTGGCCCGAAAGCCCAAGCTGGTCATCGCCGACGAGCCAACCGCCAATCTGGACAGCCAGACCGGGTTCGCCATTCTGGCCCTGATGCGGCGGATGGTGCAGCGTTATGCGGTTTCGTTTATTTTCTCGTCTCATGATCCCGATGTGATCAAGGCCGCTGACGACACGATTTTCCTGAAGGACGGTACGATCTGCGGGATTCGTCGCAAAGGCCAAGAGGCCGCGCCATGATGACCTTGTCCCTAGCCGTGCGCAATCTCTTGCGCAACCGGCGCCGTTCTTTGGCCACCTTGTTGGCGATGGCGATCGGTTCCACCTCGATACTTTTGTTTGGCGGCTTCAGCACCAACGTCAATTACGAGTTGCACACGAGACACGTGCAAAAAGGTGGCCACCTGCAAATTCAGCATCGGGACTTCTACTTGTACGGTAGCGGCAACCCGACCGCCTATGGCATCACCGATTACACCAAGATCATGGATGCCATACAGAACGATGAAGTTTTGCGAAATAGGGTGCTGGTCGCGACGCCAGCATTGCAGTTTGGCGGAATTGCCGGTAATTACGCGGCGAGCGTGTCCCGCACCGTTATCGGCCATGGATTTGTGGCGGAAGATATCAACCGCATGCGCCGCTGGAATGACTTTAATCTGCGAACCAAGGCCCCGATGTCTGCCTTGGAAGGCGCGTCGGCGGATGCTGCCGTGGTCGCAATAGGCGTGGCCCGGGTGCTGCAGTTATGTGAGGCCTTGAAGATCGAGCGTTGCCCCAAGCCAGAGAAGGAGCAGAAAGCTGATGGCAAGGCGCTTCCCGACGACATTGCCCAACTCAGTCTGTTGGAGACTCCCGCTGCTTCTGCCGCCACGGGGGTCGGCGCTCCCAAGATCGAAGTGTTGGTGGTTAACGCCCGGGGTGCGCCAAATGTAACGTCGCTTGAAGTGGTGCGTGCCGAGGAGCAAGGTGTCAAGGAGCTCGATGAAGTCTCTCTGATCATGCACCTTGCAAAATTGCAGCAGTTGATTTACGGAAAGACGCCCCCGAAGGCGACTTCGATCATGCTCCAGTTGCGCCATTCCGATCAGATCCCCGCGGCACGGGCTCGGCTGGCGCCGATATTGGCAAGCTTCTCCACGACCCAGCCGCTTGCCGTGCTGGACTTCCGGGAGTTGAATCCATTTTTTGTTCAGACCATGTTGATGTTCGACACCATATTTGGCTTCGTTTTCTTACTGATTGGCGGTATCGTGCTGTTCACTGTCAGCAACACCATGAACACTACCGTGGTCGAACGCACCGTCGAGATTGGCACCCTGCGTGCGATGGGCTTGCGGCGTGCCGGTATTCGGCGGCTGTTCGTGACCGAAGGAGCGCTGCTCGGGCTTTGCGGGGCGCTGCTCGGTATCGTGCTGGCGTTGGTGTTGTCGGTCATCATCAACCAGATTGGAATGCCCTGGTTGCCGCCAGGCAACGTTGAGCTGGTGCCATTCACGGTCAAGGTCTGGGGTGAAAATCGCATGATTTTTGGCACAAGCTTGGGCCTCGTCTGCATTGCGATCCTGTCGGCCTGGTGGCCTGCCCATCGGGCCGCGCGGCTGGATGTGGTCGAGGCCTTGCGCCACGTTTGATACCGTGAGACATTACGATCATGAAGTCGATTTTCCTGTTACTGCTTTCATTCGCGCTTGGGTCCATCGCCGTGGGTGCCGCGCCCAGCGCGGACGACATCTTGGCTGCCAGCGACGCAATTCGGAACCCTGGGCGACCGTTCAGTGTGACCGTCACGCTAACCGAGTTCCAGAGTGGCAAGCAGGTGGATACCAGCACGTTGACCAGCTACTCCCGCACGCAGCAACAGGGGGGGCAGTTTTCCAGCTTGATCCGCTTCGTGTTGCCCGCCCGGGACGCTGGCAAGCTGATGCTCAAAAACGGCAACGACATGTGGTTTTACGACCCGACCAACAAGGCAACCGTTCGCTTGTCGCCACAGCAACGCTTGCTTGGGCAGGCGGCCAATGGTGACGTGGCAACTGTCAACCTGGCGCGCGACTACAAGGCCACACTGGCAGCGACAGAAGACATTCAGGATGGAGAACGCAAGACGCGCAAGGCGCACAAGCTCGCTTTGCTTGCCGTGACACCGGAGGTCACTTATGCCAGCATCGAGATGTGGGTCGATGTCGAAAACAACCGGCCCCTGAAGGCGCGTTTTTTTGCCGAATCATCGCGTTTGCTCAAGACCGTCTATTACCGAAAATTCCAGCCCCAACTAGGCGCAGAGCGCCCGACCGAATCGGTGATCATTGACGGCCTCGATCCCCAGGCGGTCACCTTGATGCGCTTTTCGGACTACAAGGCACGAGCCATCCCCGATACCTGGATGCAACGGGATTTTCTGCCTCGCTTCCAACCGGAGTAATGTCATGCGTTTGTTCACTTCTTCCCTTATTTGTCCGATCCTGCTTCTTGCGTTGATTCAGGCTGCGCCGGCCTTGGGCGCAAACGCGGAGATAGACGCCCTGAGCCTCGAAAGCGCCCCTGAAGCCGCACCCCAAACCACACGGGAAACCAAGTTTTTCATTGAAGGCGCGATTGGCAACGCCAGTCAGCGTTACTTGCCAGAAAGTCGTAATAGCCGGCGAGTGTCTCTTGATTTTTCGCATTCGGCACGGCTGGCCCCGGGTTTACGTGCTGTCGTTTCCAATCGCCTTGACCATCTCTATCCCACCGCCGCTGGCGCTGACGCCACGGTCAACAGCCTGCGTGAGGCCTATCTGAGCTGGCAGCCCGAGCAGGGCAATACGGTTCTAGAGTTTGGTCGGATCAACCTGCGCTATGGGCCAGGCTACGGCTACAACCCGACCGATTTTTTCCGTGATGGCAGCCTGCGCGTCATCACTACGGCAGACCCGTTCGCATTGCGGGAAAATCGGCTGGGTACGGTCATGTTGCGGGCGCAGCGTTTGTGGACCGAAGGGTCACTGTCGGTTGCCTTTGCACCCAAGCTCGCCGACCGCCCGAGTCCAAATGCCTGGAGCCTCGACCTGGGTTCAACCAATAACAGAGATCGTGGACTGCTGGCATTGGGCACCCAGTTTACGCAGCGCATCAGCAGCCAACTGCTGGTGTACAAGCAACAGGGTTCGTCGCCGACGCTCGGTGGCAGCCTGACTGCCCTGCTTTCCGATGCGGCAGTGGCTCACCTGGAAGCCACGCGTGGCAGCGAGCCCGATCTGCTGAGTCGGGCATTGGCTTCGCCACCGAGAGCGGCCACGCGCAATCGGCTGGTGGCCGGCGTGACGTATACGACACTTGGCAAATTGTCCGTTACCGGCGAATACCAGTACAACGGTTTTGCACTCGATCAGTCCGGCTGGGCGACTCTTGCCGCTTCGCCCGCGACCCAGTTGGCTTATTTGCGTGAAGCGCTGCGGCTGCAGGAGTTGGCGCCGCGGCGCGCCTATCTGATTTATGTCACCCAAAAAAGCCTGGGTTTGAAGGATCTGGATCTGACAGCCTATCTGCGCCTGAACCCGGCTGACGACAGTCGGCTGGCATGGCTCGAACTGCGCCATCATTGGCCGAGCTTCGACCTTAGCGTGCAGCTTCAGCGGAACATTGGCCGGGTCGGCAGTGAGTTCGGCATCTTGCCAGACAGCCGCATCTTTCAGGTTTTGGGCAAGTACTATTTTTGACGCGAGCGCTTTTTATGACTTTGCAACAGGCAATAGAGACTTGCTCAGCGATTGAATACATATCTGGTACCGGCGAAGGATCAGGCGAACCTGAACGACCTGCGGCGCATGTGCACTGCGGATCACACACACAAATTGCGCCTGTTTCTTGAGTTTGCCCAAGGAGTTAAGGACCCTCTGCATAACTCTGGCGAGGCTGTGGCAGTCGGATCGGGATGGGCTGCAAGGCGTCTTTTTGCAGGAAATAGCTTGCGCTTTGCCAAGAAAAACAACGCAGCAGACCGCCCGAGTCCGGCTGATCACAGACCGCAGGGAGTTATGCAGAGGGTCCTTATCGTGCGCGACATTCCTGACCCGTATTTCGCCAACGTCGAAGGTTTTGAGCACGTGCTTGACCTGTGCGAAACCGCTGCACACCGTCTGGCAGCGCATTACCAGACGAACCGCCACCCAGCGGGTACTGACCCTTTGTGAAGCCGTCGTGCGCACACCGCCAAACCTACCCGTGGCAGTGTTTGTGATGGCTTGCGCCGAATGCGCGGCGCAGGCGTGGGCTCGACGCACATTTCGCTCAGCGGGTCAGTTGATGAGCTTGTGATCGAGTACCGCTGACAGCAAAAGGTTGAGCAGGAATGCGCAGGAATCTGGGGCCGATTGTCAAATTTCCTGTCGGTTTTTTTTACATCAACCACGAAGTTAACCCGATGACTGCGCGTCAACGCCGATGACCACAGCCGCCAAGCGTGGCTGGAGATGTGCTACCACTGGGCCAATGTCGACCTGGCCCTGCAATGGCAACAACACAACGGCCGCTCGGGCAGCGAGTACGGTCTGTACCCCGAGCGCCGCATCGTCCAGTTGGTGGCGCCCACCACTGTGAGTGAGCGGACTGGCGCTGTCGCGACGATGCTGGTCTCCACTCGAAACCAAGCAGTTCGGCCTGTAGCCGCCTGTAACCATTGGCGAGGCGCCGCGATGCAGCCGCCAGCGGTTGCACTTCGGGTGCCACGCTGCCTCCGGGCAGATGCCGTTGCACTCGGGCGTTCAGGAGTTAGCGATGGCTCGTCAGGAGGTCGGTATCCTGTCGATATCCTTTACAGGTTAGGCGGGAGGATTGGTGGCTCGCCGCCTAACGGCTTGATTTTAAAGAGATTTTTTTTTTGGCACGCTACATGCTTATTTAGTGCGCGGCCAGGTGTGGCCGCCATCCAGACCAACCAAGGAGCAAATTGTGAAACTTAAACTATCTTCTCTTGCCATCGCCGCTGCTGGCCTCATTGCTTCGACAAGTGCCTCGGCACTGATCGTTGGTGGTGTGGACTTTGGCGCATTCGGCACCCATCTGGAGACTTCGACGATTGCCGAGACGAATATCTCTGGTAGCGGGCAGTTGCTGACGGCCTTCGGCCAAATCAACACGGTCAATGGTGCAATCGACTATACGCCGTTCGATAATGACAGGCTCTACTTCACGTTTACTTACACGTCGCAGAACTTTACCCCTACATCTGTCGAGTTCATCGGCGGGTTGGTGAACGTCTACAAGGGCCTCGAGCTGAATCTGCTGACGTTGTCATCCGCTGCGGCGTTTGCGACGATTAGCGGCCTAACGCCGTGGGTGCAATTTGTGGGTCACGCCAATCTCGGAGGCTTTGCGACGCCGACCGCACAAATCTATGCGACCGGTATTACGACTGGGACAGCGATCGCGTTTACTGGCGCGGGTTTGCTCGACGTCAACCCAGGTTTCGGCATTGCTGCAGTGGCGGCTGCGCTGAACGGGAACAGTGAAGTCGACGCCATCGGTGGCCTTGCTGACGTCACGTTTACATCGTCAGGCAGCAACTCGGTTTTGAATGCGCTCGATCCGGCCGCCATGCAGACGCGTTGCCGTACTGGTGCCGGCGTTGTAGGCGATTGGTGCTTGCAGGGGTCAGGCGACTTTCGTGGCAGGTTGGTGGTCCCTGAGCCATCGGTGTTGAGCCTGCTCGGCCTTGCATTGGTTGGCTTTGGTTTCACTACTCGTCGCAAGTCTAAGGCCTCTTGAGACTTCGCAATTCCCTTGAGCCCCATGAGCCATGAGCCCATGGGGCTTTTGTGCGTTCAGGTTGAGCTAGTTTTGCTTGCTATTTCATCAACGAATCAAGCTTTTGTCTGGTCGACCGGCTACTTGGTACTTGACACTTCCCTACTCTTGCAAGGAAGCCAAAATGATCGCTTGGTGTCGCATGCACAAGATTCTCAAAATTATCAGATAACTTGAGTGATTGTTCAAACCTTGTCTATCCGGTTGCTTGCCAATTTGCCGTATCCAGAGTGATTGCAGTTCGCAAGTGGGGCGTGAGAACCGTTTTCGAGCGAAAATCCAGCGGTTTTGGCGCTCAACGGGGCAACCCCGCCTAGATACTGGGTCGGCGATGCGAGTTGGGCGGCGCACGGCACGTGCTTGGCAACAAACCGGATAAGCATGGTTTGAACTACGCCAATGCAAGTACCTCAACAACATCGTCGAACAGGATCATCGGGCGGTGAAACGAGTCACGGCTCCGATGCTGGGGTTCAAGTCGTTCTGGAGTGC
>JBKJOH010000208.1:0-4488 GCA_046593295.1 Polaromonas sp.
CAAAACGCGGACTGTTTGTGTTCTTGAAGGTGCCCACAATGACCACCGACGGTTTGACTTTGGCAATCGTGCTGAGAATGTCAGCCCGCAGAGGTGCGGCAAAAAAGATGCCGATAAGCACAAGAAAAATTAACCTGGATTTCACTTTGATACGCTCCATGTTTTCCCGACACGCACTAGTATTATCTGCTCCTGTGCCTGTCCGAGCCACTGATAAATGTCATACGCACCAACTTTCATGCATCGAGGGCGCAACACCCCTGATCATGAAAGACACTGCGAAGGTGCGTATGACCTTGCCCCTGTTGTCCGCACTCCATAGGCCATTATGCGGACTTCCTGTCTTGCTGCTGGGCAGCGATCCAGCGTTTGCTCAAACGTCATGGGACTGACGTAGCCCAGCATCGAGTGCAATCTCTTGTAGTTGTACAAAGTCAACCAGTCGATCACTTTCATCATGGGCGCGATGATCGGGCAATCCTCTCCTCAACTCAAGATGCTGGGCCCAGACGCTTACTCTTGGCCGTCACCGGCACCCCAAGTCCCGCCGTACGGACTCCAGCTTGAATTCCAGCGTGTACTTGCCCCAGGCTTGCCCGTCTTTTCTCTTGCTTATTTTCAACTCTCCAATGCGTGATTTTTACCATCAGCTATGGAGTACGTTTTTCGGGGCCAAGATCAGGCGGTGCGCCACTCGCGTCGGGACGCTTCGGCATCGAAGCAGGAACCGGCGCGGCACGGCTCGCCATGAAAAAGCCTCCGTAGGTCAAGACTTTACGGAGGCCGTTTTGCCCACTTAGCCCCGCCTTGGCACCAAATCAGGCAAGAGGCGGGGCTCACGAAGCCGGACGTTAACGATTAAATTACCCTGCACGCTTCATGCGCCGGGCCCAATCAGAACAAGCCAATTCCAAACAAGATCAGGGTTGCGGGCTCGGGAACCTGGTTGACGGAAGCAGGCTAGCCAGGCAAGCCGCAGCCAATCTGTGCGTCAGCACCGCCACCAATCACCACAGCGAGGCCGACCTGGGCACCTGTCGCTTCGACCAAAACCTGCAAGCCACCGAACGTGCCTGCAAAATGATTGTGCCAGGGCATCGCGCCTTGGATATCTGCATTGGTCAAATTTGGAAAAGCACTGATACCAGCAGCAGTGAGCTGAAGATTCCCCCCTCCGCTATCAGTGGGAATAATGCCCGGGATCAAAGTCGTCAACCAACCCCACGCACCAGCGGTAAAACCCTCGCCGTGAGCGAACAAGCCGCCGCCGATACTCGGATTGCCTGCGCCGCCGACAAAAGTATCTACTGGTTGCGGGTTTCGAGGCCCAACAATGCTGCCCTGCGGATGGCTACGATCAAATTCTTGGTTTGACGCATGAAGCGGCCGATGATGAGACGTTTTTTTGTAGCAATGGTGGCTGGGCTCAAGGTCTACGACAAAGACGAATGGCACCAGGAAAAGCATGCCGTCCCTGCTAGGCGCACCTGGCGCAAGTTGCACTTGGCGATCAATGAACATCATCAAATACTGGCGTGCGAACTGACAACGCCAGAGGTCGGAGACCCGACAGCTGTTGGTGACTTGCTGGACCAAATCACTACGCCGTTCGAGACCTTCATTGGTGATGGTGCCTACGATGGAGAACCTGTTTCACAGGCAGTGCTCGCGCATCAACCCGAAGCCAAGGTCATCATTCCTCCACACAAAACGGCTGTACCTTGATTGACCGGCGACATCCAGCGCGATCAGCATATTGAAGACATTGCGAAAAACGGACGCATCTCATGGCAACGAGAAACCGGCTACAACCTGCGCAGCTACGTGGAGCTTGCGATGCAGCGCTACAAGCGAATTTTCGGCAACATGATGAAAGCACGCGCCTTGTCTCGGCAGATAACCGAGGCGAGGATCAGTGCGTCTGCACTGAACAGGATGACAAATCTTGGGATGCCGATCTCCGTAAAAGTCTGAAAGGTGCCGGGAAATGGTACGCTTTCGCCTCAATTCCGATTTATTCAACAACGCCGTCCCTCTGTCCGGCGGCCAGAATCAGGCCCTTGGCATGGGTGACCTCATTTGCATTCTTCATTTTTATCCCTTCCTAGATTATTGAGATTCAGGCTTGAGCGTACCCGTTGGGATTGGCGCTTTGCCAGCGCCAGGCATCCGCGCACATGGTTTCGAGCCCGCGCTGTGCGCGCCAGCCCAACAGCGCCAAAGCCTGAGCCGGATCAGCGTAGCACGAGGCGATATCTCCGGCGCGACGCGGTGCCACCTGGTAGGGCACGGGCTTGCCGCTGGCCCGCTCGAAAGCGCGCACCACGTCCAGCACGCTATAGCCCACGCCGGTTCCCAGGTTGACGGTCAGGCACTCCGGGTGCGTTTTTAATCGCTCCAGTGCCATGAGGTGTCCCCGCGCCAAGTCCACCACATGAATGTAGTCGCGCACGCCGGTGCCGTCGGGCGTGGCGTAGTCGTTGCCCCACACATTGAGGAACTCGCGCCGCCCCACCGCCACCTGGGCCACAAAGGGCAGCAAGTTGTTGGGTGCGCCCTGCGGGTCTTCGCCTATCAGGCCGCTTTCATGCGCGCCCATCGGGTTGAAGTAGCGCAGGATGCCAATGCGCCAGCTCGGGTCGCTGCGGTACAGGTCGCGCAGCATGTTTTCAATGAGCAGCTTGGTCTGGCCATAGGGGTTGGTGGCAGAAAGGGGATGGTTTTCACGCAAAGGCAGGCGTTGCGGGTCGCCATACACGGTGGCCGACGAGCTGAACACCAGGGTTTTGACGCCACATTGCGTCATGGCCTCCAGCAGCCTTACCGTGCCCACCACGTTATTGTCATAATAGGCCAGCGGGTTTTGCACCGACTCGCTCACCGCCTTGAGGCCGGCGAAGTGAATGACAGACGTCGCGCCGCTCTGGCGCAAGGCGGCTACCAGCGCTGCCGAATCGCGGATGTCGCCATGGATCAGGGCGGGTTTCCTGCCGGTAATGCGTTCCACCCTCGCCAGCGCTTCAGGCTGGCTGTTGCTGAAGTTGTCAAATACAGTGACATCTTGCCCCGCGCCGAGCAGTTCCACGCAAGTGTGGGAGCCGATATAGCCGGCACCTCCGGTAACAAGAATCATGGTCATTGGATGTGCCGTCAAAATAAAAGCCGTTCAATTTTCCCTCAGCGCCAGAACCAAGAACCTGCGCCATGTCAATACTCGCCGCAGCCTTGCGCGCAGACCTGGGTTGCGGCACCGGACACCCCAGCTTTGTCATGTCGTCCAGCTTTACCAACCAGACGATTGCCCAGATCGAACTCTTCACCAAGCCCAAGGAGTATAAGGTCGGCAAGGTCTATGTGTAGCCCAAGCACCTGGACGAGAAAGTGGCACGCTTGCACCTGGGCAAGGTCGGCGCTATGCTGACCGAACTCACGGACGAACAGGCCACCTACATCGGCGTGAACAAAGCCGGCCCTTACTACTGGGTGCGGGTTTCAAAAACCAAACGGAATTGTCTTTTTACCTCTGATGGGAGGGAATTTCGATCGGATCCGGTGTAGTTGCTGACGAACCGTAAAATCTGACAGCTTTGGCGGCAAAGATGGCAAAGTCCCAGCGGTGGCAATGGATTCCGACAAAACTGACCATTGCCCAGTTCGAGCGATTTGTCTTGCCCCATCTTTCCTATGGAACGCGCAGACCGGTAGCGAAACTGACACCGCACGCAATCTTTAACTACATTTTGCAGTTCCTCTACATGGGTTGCCAGTGGAAACAATTGCCAATCGACAAGGACGCACAAGGCAAGCCCGAGATTCACTTCACGCGCATCTACCGTGCCTTTCGTAGGTGGCAGGCGAACGGCTGCATTGACGACGTCTTCACAAGCTCGGTGCTGACACTGAAGCAAACTGGTCATCTCGAGACCAGCGTCCTGCACGGTGATGGCACCACCACTGCGGCGAAGAAGGGTGGCGACAACATCGGCTTTAGCGGACACAAGAAAATCAAAGGCGACAAGGTGGTCATCTTCTGTGATCGAAACTGCAACGTCATCGTGCCGCTCGTGTCAGCTCCCGGCAACCACAACGAGTCGCCCATGTTTCGAGAAGCCCTTCCGCAGCTCAAAGCTATTGAGAGTGGGGCAAACCGGGGGCTGAGGGTGACATAGCGGGGCCGGCTCGCTAAACTGGCACGCATCATGAACACTGCCGTGCCTGGAGTCCAGATCTACAGACTGCATGTGTGGATTTGCCAGATCAGCCCAATGATCTGGTGCCGCTTGCTGGTTCGTAGCGATTGCACTATCGCCGACCTGCACTACACGCTGCAAATGGTTCTGTCGCAATAGTGAGCAAGGGGCGGAGAAAGGTGGCGACCGCGCTTCGAGATCAAAACGCTAGGCTGTAGAACTGGTCAGCTGCGGAGATGGCTTGTCCACCGGGGCAGTGCAACTGCCCCTTCTTGATCATGTGCATGGTCTCGATTCC
>JBKJOH010000257.1:0-2982 GCA_046593295.1 Polaromonas sp.
ACATTGAAAAGCGCTTCGGCCGCCAGCAGGTCGCCGAGTCCGCCTGAAGAAAAGCATGGCCGAGAAAGTGAATGCCGCAAAGGCAGGAAGCCTGACTGCCGTCAAAGGCATGAACGACATATTGCCGCCTGATTCGGCGCGTTGGGAATGGCTTGAGGAGAAGGTACGCTGCCTGATGGCCCGCTATGCCTATCGCAATATCCGTACACCCATCGTCGAGCCAACGCCGCTCTTTGTCAGGGGACTTGGCGAGGTCACTGACATTGTCGAAAAAGAGATGTACTCTTTTGAAGACAGACTCAATGGCGAAGCCCTGACGCTGCGCCCTGAAAATACGGCGGGCGTTGTGCGTGCCGTTGCCGAGCACTCCATGCTTTATGAAGGCGGCAAGCGGCTGTACTACATGGGGCCGATGTTTCGTCACGAGAGGCCACAGCGCGGCCGTTATCGGCAGTTTCACCAGATTGGCGCAGAGGCTTTGGGGTTCCCCGGGGCTGAGGTCGATGCCGAGCTTATTCTGCTGGCTGACGCGCTCTGGAAAGAGCTGGGCCTGCGCGATGTGCGACTGGAACTGAACAGCCTCGGGCAGTCAGAGGAACGCAAGCAGCATCGTGCAGCCCTTATCGCCTATCTGGAGGTCAATCAGAATCTGCTGGACGAAGAAGCCAGACGCCGTTTGCACAGCAACCCGCTGCGTATTCTGGACAGTAAAAACCCGCTAATGCAGCCCATGCTGGAACAGGCACCGAAGTTGATGGATTTTTTAGGTGAAGCTTCGCTAAAACACTTCAACGCTGTCAAAGCAATTCTTGAAGCCAATGGCATCGCCTACCGTATCAATCCCCGGCTGGTGCGCGGCATGGACTATTACAACCTCACGGTGTTTGAGTTCATCACTGAAAGTCTGGGCTCGCAGGGCACGATCTGCGGTGGCGGCCGATACGACTACCTGATCGAGCAGATAGGCGGCAAGGCGGCACCTGCAGTGGGCTGGGCACTTGGTGTCGAGCGTGTGCTGGAGCTGGTGCGCGAGCAGGGGCAGCCGATAACGTTGCCTGTGCCTGATGTGTATGCCGTCATTCCTGAATCCGCTGCGCTGCCTGTTGCACTCAAAACGCTTCAGGCCTTGCGTGCTGCGGGTGTCAGCGTCCAGATGCACGCCGGTGCCAGTATTGAAGGCATGGGCAGCATGAAGTCGCAGTTCAAGAAAGCGGACGGCAGTGGTGCGCGGTTTGCCCTTATTTTTGGAGCTGCCGAGCTTGCGCAGGGATGTGTTGCAGTCAAATCGCTGCGTGGCGATAAAACTGATGCACCGTCAGTTCAGGCACTTCAGCGGCTGGACGACGTTGCGGCATGGGTTAGCAGCCTGCAAAGCTGAGACACCCGCTAATTGCGGGGCAATGGCCCTCTACAATCAGTTCGATTCGATCCCTACACAGTTCATGCCTATCCGCGATGGCATTGGTTAACACTGCGCAGATCACAGCGCAGATTTTTAAAGCACACTTTTATGGCAAAACCACTTGATCTTGAAGAACAGGAGCAGCTTGATGAACTCAAGCACTTCTGGAAGCAGTACGGAAACCTCATCACCTGGGCGCTGATTGTCGTTTTTGGCACTGTGGCCGCCTGGAACGGCTACCAATATTGGCAAGGCCGTCAGGCGGCGCAGGCGTCAAGCATGTATGACGAGGTTGAGCGGGCGGTGCAGTCCGGCGATGCAGCGCGTCTGGATCGCTCATTTTCGGACATGAAAGACCGTTTTGGCGGTACGATTTATGCCGAGCAGGCGGGCCTTCTTGCTGCCAGAACCTACTACGACAAGGGCAATGTCGACGCTTCGCGCGCAGCGCTCAACTGGGTTGCTGACAAGGCATCCGATGAGGGTTACCAGTCCATCGCAAAGTTGCGGCTGGCCGGTATCCTGCTTGAAACAAAAGCCTACGACGAAGCCCTCAAGCTGCTATCCGGCTCTTTCCCCAAGGATTTCGCGGCTTTGGCTTTTGATCGACGCGGCGACATTCTGCTTGCCCAGGGCAAGAAGAATGAGGCCAAATCCGAATACGAAAAAGCCTACAAAGGACTTGATGAGCGTGCCGAATATCGGCGTTTGGTTGAGGTCAAACTCAATGCGCTAGGGGTGGATCCAGATGCTGCTGCATCCAAACCGGTCATGCCGGTGACTGATTCGGAGTCGAAAAAATGATGTCTTATGTGTCGTCAGCCCATATTTTACGGGCGCAGCTAGCTATTATTTTGATAGCTCTTCTGCCCGGATGCTCGATGTTTGGCGGCGAATCGACCAAGCCGCAACCCGCTGCTTTGCAAGGCGTGAGTGGTGCCGTGTCAGCCAAACAGGCCTGGAGCGCGCGTATCGGGCAGGTTAATTTCCCGCTCGATGTCAATATCTCCGGCTCGACGGTATTTGTGGCTGGCGGTGACGGTTCGGTCGCGGCACTTGATGCGCGTACTGGCGGCGATGTCTGGCGGACTAGTGTGGGCAGCCCGATTGCCGCAGGCATCGGCAGTGACGGCAGGATCGCCGCAGTGGTCACGCGATCCAACGAGCTGGTTGCATTGCAGGATGGGCGCGAAATCTGGCGTCAAAAGCTCAATGCACAGGCTTACACGGCACCATTTGTTGCTGGCGGGCGTGTGTTTGTGCTTGCAGCGGACAGGTCTGTCAACGCTTTTGACGGTCAGACCGGCAAAAAGCTGTGGGCCCAGCAGCGACCCAATGAACCGCTGGTATTAAGGCAGTCGGGTGTGATGTTGGCGGTGGGCGATACGCTGGTCGTTGGTCTGGCAGGACGGCTGGCTGGCCTGAATCCTTCCAGCGGAAGTATCCGCTGGGAAGCCCCGATTGCCTCGCCGCGTGGCATCAATGACGTGGAACGCCTGGTAGATCTGGTCGGACGCGTGAGCCGGGATGGCGACATCGTCTGCGCCCGGGCTTTCCAGGCCAGCGTGGGTTGTGTCAAT
>JBKJOH010000317.1:0-3470 GCA_046593295.1 Polaromonas sp.
ATAGCCTTGCGCGTTGATAGCGACGTTTTGAGTGCATTCCGGGCAACCGGCGCTGGCTGGCAAACGCGCATGAATGACGCGCTCAAAGACTGGTTGCGTACGCATTCTCCGGTGTAAGTTTTGGGATTCTGCGTAACTGATCTCAAAAAGGGGATGATTCGAGGTGATTTGGTAAAAAGCCGCGATCTTGCGCAAACCAGGCCAGCACGGGGATGGTGCCCGGCAGCACAGGCTGCACCGTCACGGGCAGCGACTGCCAGGCAAACGACTGGCTTTCGCGCATGTGCAGCTCGCCCGTCCACTCGAACACCTTGCAGAAGTTGAGCCGCACCAGCGCGTGTGGGTAGTCAACCAGCTCGGTCTTCCATGGGTGTGCTTGCACGATGGTGATGCCGATTTCTTCTTGCAACTCGCGGCGCAGCGCCTGGGCAACGCTCTCGCCCTGCTCAAGCTTGCCGCCCGGAAACTCCCAATAGCCTTCGTAGACTTTGCCTGCGGGGCGCGAGGTGAGCAGGAAGTCGCCGTTGGGGCGAATCAGAACGCCGACAGCGACCTCAACCACTTTGCGATCAGCCCCGTTAGTAGCACCCTCACGCGGACGATCACCATCGGCTACAAGTACCTGCGCCGTCATTGCATCAGCCTTAAGAATTTTCCGACGGGCCGCCCCTAGGAAAATTAGCCCCCTCGGGGGGCAGCGAACCACACGCAGTGGGGAGCGTGGGGGCTTCATTCCTGCCGACGTAGTCTCTGGCGAACTGATAAGCCACACGACCGCTACGCGAGCCGCGCTCCAATGCCCACACCAGCGATGCCGGACGGGCAGCGGCGATGGCTGCAGCATCAACGCCAAATGACGACAGCCACTGGGCGGTAATGGTCAGGTATTCATCCTGTGAGAACGGGTAAAAACTGACCCACAAACCAAAACGCTCGGCGAGTGAGTTTTTTTCTTCAACCGCCTCGCCGGGGTGTACCTCACCGTCTTCGTTGTGGGTGTAGCTCAGGTTGTCGGCCATTTTTTGCGGCAGCAAATGGCGGCGGTTGCTGGTGGCGTAGATCACCACGTTGGGCGATGCGGCTGATACCGAGCCGTCAAGAATCGACTTGAGTGCTTTATAGCCCGGCTCGCCGTCTTCAAAGCTCAGGTCATCGCAAAAGACAATGAATTTTTCTCTCAAGCTTGACACCACATCGACGATGTCGGGCAAGTCATGCAGGTCGGCCTTGTCAACCTCGATCAGGCGCAAGCCGCGCGCTGAGTATTCATTTAAACAAGCCTTGATGAGTGACGACTTGCCGGTGCCGCGTGCGCCCGTCAGCAGCACGTTGTTGGCCGGTTTGCCGTTTACAAATTGCTCGGTATTGCGCCTGATTTTTTCTTTTTGATCGTCGATTTCTTTCAGGTCACTCAAGTCCATCGCGCCGATGTGGTGTACGGGCTCTAACGCGCCATGGCCCGTGCTGCGCTTGCGGTAGCGATAGGCCACCGAGGCGCTCCAGTCAGGCGCGGTGAGCGGCTGCGGCAGCACGGACTCGATGCGAGTCATCAAGGACTCAAGACGCACCATGAGGTGCTCAAAATGCTCGTTCATGTTCAGCTTCTGTTTTAACTTCTGTAGTCAGCGTTTATTTTCACGTAGTCATAAGACAAATCGCAAGTCCAGACCGTGTCCGCTGCGGCTCCACGGCCCAGCACCACGCGGACCGTGATCTCGCTCTGCTTCATCACACGCTGACCGTCGGCCTCGACGTAGTCCACATGCCTGCCGCCGTTTTTGGCGACCAGCACATCGTCAAGGTACAAATCAATTTTGGTTTGATCCAGGTCATCAATGCCTGCGTAACCCACGGCAGCGAGGATGCGGCCAAGGTTCGGGTCACTGGCAAAAAATGCGGTTTTTACCAGCGGCGAGTGTGCAATCGCATAAGCCACCTTGCGGCACTCGTCGCCAGTTTTGCCGCCTTCAACTGCGATGGTGATGAACTTGGTTGCGCCTTCGCCGTCGCGGACTATGGCCTGCGCGAGCGACTTTGCAATGTCCATCATGGCTGCGCGCAGGGTTTTGCCGTCAGCGCTGTCCAGCGATGTGATGGGCGCGTGCTGTGCCTTGTTGCTGGCAATCACCACAAACGAATCATTGGTAGACGTATCGCCATCGACAGTGACGCGATTGAACGAGCCTTCAGCCAGCTCTTTTGCCAGCTGCGACATCACGCCCTGTGCCACACAAGCATCTGTCGCCATAAAGCCCAGCATGGTCGCCATGTTGGGGCGTATCATGCCCGCGCCTTTGCTGATGCCGGTGATGGTGATTGGCTGGCCACCGAGTTGGATGCGTTTCGAGAACGCCTTGGCCACCGTGTCGGTGGTCAGAATAGCTTCGGCAGCGTTGGCCCAGTTGTCTTCTTTAGCATCCGCAATGGCTGCAGGCAGGCCAGCAGCGATGCGGTCATGCGGCAGCGGCTCCATGATGACACCGGTAGAAAACGGCAGGATTTGCTCGGGTGCCAGATTCAGTTCACGCGCCAGCGCGATGCAGGTAGCGTGCGCGCGATGCAGCCCGTCTTCGCCCGTACCAGCGTTGGCGTTGCCGGTGTTGATGACCATGGCGCGAATACCAAAGCTCTGGCCCGCATTTTTAGCCAGGTGTTCGCGGCAAAGCTGCACGGGCGCGGCGCAAAAACGGTTTTGTGTGAATACAGCACCAACCGATGCGCCTGCGTCTAATAGCATGACCGCCAGGTCTTTGCGATGGGCCTTGCGTATGCCCGCCTCGGTAATGCCCCAACGTACACCGGGTACAGGGTAAAGGTTAGCGACAGGCGTGGCTACGAGATTGACGGGCATCCCATGACTCCAAAAACGAAAAATTTGTCGACATGCATCAGACGCTGAACGAATGCTGAACCGAACGCTGAACTGAACGTTTCAGGTCAGCTTGCCGTGGCACAGCTTGAATTTTTTACCTGAACCGCAAGGGCAAGGGTCGTTGCGTCCCACGCGCCCCACGCGCGCCAGGGCATCGCCTGGCATGGTGAGTTTGCGCTGTGAGGCCTGGTCTACCGTGGTCTCGACATCGCCTGATTCAGTCGGCGCGGTGTAGGTCACGTTGGCTATATTTTCAGCCCGGGTTTCCATGTCTTCGGCGGCTTGCTCCAATTGTTCGCCCGACTGGATTTTGACCGTCATCAGGGTTTTGGTGACTTCGTTTTTCACGCTGTCAAGCAACTGGCCAAACAGCTCGAAGGCTTCGCGCTTGTATTCCTGCTTGGGCTGCTTTTGTGCATAGCCGCGCAGGTGAATGCCCTTGCGCAGGTAGTCGAGCGAGCTGAGATGTTCACGCCAGTGCGTGTCTATGCTTTGCAGCAGCACCATGCGCTCGAACTGGAGGAAGTTGGCATTGCCAACCTGTTCGACCTTGGCGCCAAACACCTGGTTTGCCTCAATGCGCACGGCCTCCAGCAAG
>JBKJOH010000080.1:0-10888 GCA_046593295.1 Polaromonas sp.
TCAGGCCGCCCAGCATGACCGCGCTGCTCGCCAAACTACGCGACAGCTTGGTGGTGATTGTCAATGGCGGTACTCCGCCGTTGCTACTGACTGATGCTACAGACTCACGCGATAGGAAAGCGGTGATGTTGGGTGCGTTGCCATCAGCGCGAAGCGCCATTCAGCAGGCAGCGTTCCCGGCATGACCGCGCTGGTGGAGGTAGCAGTCCCGCTCGCGCGCCGGAGGATCGTGAATGTCTGCCGCCTTCGCGGTAGCTGATTGAGCACCTGCGCAGCAATATTTATATGCCAAATAGGCCACTAGACTGCGTAGAACGTGCCTAAGTAGCTATCAAATATGTAGCGAATTGAATGGAGTGCTTGCTGGCCTATCTGAATTTCCGCGTCTTCACCGGCGCATCTTCATCGCATCAACTCGCCAAAATGGATGGGAATTGTCTCAAGCACCCCGGTTGGGACAATGGTAGGGACAATGGCTATTTTTCAAGCCACAAAGAAGAAAGGACTTAGCCCCTTTCGAAGCTAAGTTCTGTGAAAGGATTCGAACCTTCTACCCCTTGCACCCCATGCAAGTTTTGGCGAATTCAACAAAACTCAATAAAAGCTGAAAATCAACCTAACTACTTGAATTTAAAACACTTTTATCCAATCTTCACAAACGGCATTATCCAACAACGTCCAGTAAGATACACTCAAAGCCTGCGTTGTGGTTGGGACAATGGTTGGGACAACGGAGACGGCGCAGTCAACAGGGGTTTGCTATGGCACTGACGATGTTGGAACTTAAAGCGCTGAATGCTGCGGACCACGGACGCCGGTTAACTGACGGTGGATCGCTCAAGGGCAAGGTCTATGTGGCGCGAGACGGTGCCGTCTCGGTTCAATTCCGGTTCGCCTACAAGTTCGGCGGCAAATTTCGCGAAGTGCTGGTCGGCACCTGGCCCAAATCTGACATCACCGCCATCCGCAAAGACCGTGATGCATTGCGCGTGAAGATTCAAAACGGCCTTGACCCGGTGGAACAGAGCCAACTTGCGCGCGAAAAGGTGCAATCCGACCGCGAAGCCGACCAACTGCGCCTGGCAGCCGAGCGTGAGGCCGAACTCCTCAAAATCGAAGCTGACCGGCAAGAAGCGGTGCACCAGCAGCAATTGCGGCTGCAAGCATTGGCCGAAAAGACCGCACGCATGACTGTTCGCAACCTGTTTGACCAGTGGCAGCGGCTGGAGCTGGTCCAGCGCGCCGACAAAGGCAGCGAGGCGCAGCGCTCTTTTGAGCGCGATGTCTTCCCGCTCATCGGCAATGTGGCGGCGGCGGACGTGAGCAAGGCGCACATCCAGGAGATCGTGGATACCATCAAATCACGCGCCACGCCGACACAGAACATGGTACGCACCGCCAAAAAGACACTGGCCGACATGCGCCAAATGTTCGGCTTCGCGCTGGATCGGGACTATGTGGATGCCGACCCCACTGCTCGCGTTAAAAAGGCCCGCATCGGTGCTGACGTGGAGCGCGACCGCGTGTTGAGCGAAGCCGAAATGATTCTGCTGTTTCAGAAACTACCTCGTTCCGGGCTGGCGGCCACCAGCCAACTGGCCCTGCTGATTCAACTGGCAACCGCCGCCCGCATCGGTGAAGTGCTGGCTGCGCGTTGGGAGCATGTGGACTTTGAGCGGCGGAATCTGACCCTGCCCGAGACCAAGAACGGCAAGCGGCATGAAATTTGGCTGAGTGACTTTGCGCTGTGCCAATTGAAGAGCCTGCACGAAAGCACCGGCCTGACGCCTTGGCTGTTCCCGGCTACGCAGACCAAAAAAGATCAACCGGACTTTGCCGACCATGTTTGCGTCAAGACCGTGACCAAGCAAGTGGGCGACCGGCAACGCCCCGGTGATGTTCCTTTGAGCTGCCGCTCCAAAGACGTGGACGCACTGGTACTGCCCGGCGGCAAGTGGACACCGCATGACCTGCGCCGTACAGCGGCCACCACCATGGCAGAACTCGGTGCCCTCCCTGATGTGGTTGAAAAATGCCTTAACCACACCGAGGTGGGCAAGGTCAAGCGCATCTACCAACGCGCTCAGTACGAAGGCCCGATGCGCGACGCATGGAAACTGCTGGGCAGCCGCCTGGCGCTGTTGCAAGACATGGCTGCTGGTCGCGTAACCAATGTCGTTCCATTGCAGCGGGGTCGTTGAACGGAGTCTTACACGTAAAGTCTCCGCCCCTCATGGAGGCGATTCAGGTTAACGATCACGCGATTCCGTTGAAAGTCGTTACCAAAACGAGCTATGATGACTATTGGTACCATTCTCAAGAACCATGACGCACACTCTAAAACAGTTTTTCACAGATGCACAGGAAATTGCGAGGGCGATGGCCGATTTGCTAGGCGACGTGACTGGCCTATCCTTGCTTGAACCGAGTGTCGGTACAGGCTCTCTACTCAAACATTTGCATGGAATACCTCATCATATTGCAGCAATTGATGTCGATGCAGAGGTGCTGAGGGAAGCTAAGAATGGCTTTCCACACCTTCCCGTTGAAACAACATGCACCGACTTCTTGCATTCCTTTTTAGATGACTTAGTGGAAACATCTGCTGCGGCTCTGCGAGACAAATACGACGCTGTCCTTTCCAACCCTCCGTACGGACTGTACTTGAGCAAAGAGATGCGTGCCCGATTGAAAAAGGCGTACCCTGAGCTATACGTGCGAGAGTCATATGGGCTTTTTTTGATTTTTTCTTTGACTCTTCTTGTACCCGATGGGCGATATGTATTCCTTTTGCCGGACACATTTCTTACTAGTAAAAATCATGCTCCATTGCGCCGCGTTTTAATTAACTCGGCGGCGCCCTCAAGAATAATCCGATTTCCTTCGAAGCGATTCGGAACCGTGAATTTCGGCTACGGAAGCATGTGCATCATTGCCGGAAACCGCCGAAAGATGACGACGACCTCCACTGTGCAGTGGACGGACATAGAAGACACCACTACAGCTTTGCTAGATACGTCACCAACCACGACTGCTGCAGTGAACTACGAAACACTAATTACCACGCTGGACGCCGGATGGGTAAACGCTGCTTCACATCCGAATCTGACAACGTGCGGAAACTGGACGTTACTTGGAGAAATTTCAGAATGCCGAACAGGTATCTACACCGGCGACAACGAAACTTTTATTGGGTATGACCCCTCGCGTGTAAACAGGCGATTGAACGGCCATCCCATATTAGATTGGAAGAGTTCTGTTTGCACGAGGGCATTGACTCTAACGGAAAGTATTGAGGGTTTGGATGAAACCCCATCTTACGTCCCGTTTGTCCGCGGTGGCCATCGACCTTTTTCAGAAATTACAGCTTGGGCAATTCGATGGGACAAGGAGGCAGTGGAGTTCTACCGTACAAATAAGAAAGCACGGTTACAGAACGCCAAATACTATTTTCAGCCTGGGCTTGCCGTTCCGATGGTTACCTCAAAAAGACTATCCGCATCGTTGCTCAGCCAAGCCATTTTTGACCAGGGCGTAGTAGGTATCTTTCCTAAGGATGAGAGTCATATTCCAGCTCTATTGCTTTATCTAAACTCAACACTTGCGTCGTCACTTCGAAATCAATTGAGAAATGGGGGTGCAAACAATTCGGCAAACTATTTGAAAAGATTGCCCGCACCCATCATCTCAAAAAAGCAAGCTGCCGAGGCTAAAGCGATTGTTGATCGAGCGATTGCAACGGGGCAACTTACTCAGAATGAATGCGACGACTATGTCTCGCAGTTTTTTGTTACCACACCAAATATGTTGTTAGGTCCGTCGGCTGTGCCTTCAAAAACTGATAGAAACTTGGTGACAAATCTCGTTCCCAGTTTATGACTTGGTCTCGAACAGACTGTATATCGCCGCCTGTAAGTTCTTCGATTTGCTGGTACGCTGCTACCCCTGTGTAAACCTCCCACAGCTTTGATTTCCGGAGAACGTTGAGATAGTTGTTGTTTGCCTCTTGCCTGACCAATAGCATTAGACGGGTTCGATGATCCCAAATCTTATAGGCACGACCGACTGTTAGCAGCCGCAGCATATTCCCTTTCTCATTCGAGCCAAAACCGCTCTTGAAGTCGACGATATGAGGTATTGTTTCTGAGGAGAAGACCTCATCCTCTTTCATGTTGATGTCACCTACTATTTCGAATAGTGTGTCAATGTCAGCCATGATTTCGGCACCTTTATCGTGCACACCAACATTTGCTTTGACCCTTTTGAGTAAGGCCGCTTTAACGTCCCGAAACTGCGGATGGCTAATCCTTTGTACTCCCTGCTTTACAGGGTAGGTCCATGCCGTTTTACAAAAAGCCTCCCAAAGCTCGCCAATTCGTCGAGAGAACGCCATGTATTCATATGGCCACACTTGATGTCGATATTCCAAACTGGCAACGGTGCAGCAATACTGAATCGTTAGGGCAAGCGTACCTCTCGTCTCAAGGGGAAAGTTCGCTATGGAGCCAACGAGACGCTCTCGCTCTGCTGCTACTAAAGCGTTTACCTGTTTCGCCTTTTCGTTTTTAGTCAGGCCTGTTGCGGCTATCTGTCCTACTGGAGATGAAAGGCGTGTGTGTATCGATTCCAGAATCGTCGCTCTATCCACGGGGAACCTCCCCGCTGAAAGACTCTTCTATCGGCTCAAAGAAAGCTGCCGACCCAACGTGTAGCGCCAAAGCTAATCGCGTTATGTTCTTCAAACTTGGGTTGCGCTCTCCCCTTTCGATGCCACCAACATAGGTGCGATCCAACCCACTTTTGTCCGCGAGATCTTCTTGCGAAAGTCCTGCTTTTAGTCGTAGGTGCCTGATGCGCGCGCCGAACCTTAACTGTTCAGCCTCAAAACTGCGTTCTGCTTGATTTTCCATTCCTAATTCTTGTTTTTAGATGACTTTATGTACACGGACTATTAGTATCTTTTAGGGAGAATTCTTATCATTCGCATCACAAATACAGGGTTCAGATCAACAGATTCTTCAACTCCACATCAATCCAAAGGCGAACTGCACCCATGCAGTAAAGTCCAAAGGCATTTAATGTCGCAGGTAACAACTCGGCTACATGCAAACTCAGGGAGAACAAAAATGGCCCGTCACTACTCGACCAGAGACTTTTTTCGGCAAATGCCCAACGCCTTGCTGGCCCGCTACTTTGCGGAGCACGCGGTGTTTGGTGAGTTCGACTTTGCCGCCATGTCCGAGACCCGGCATGACGATTTGTTTGCCGCCTGGCTGGCGTTACCCGAAAGCCAGCGCAACACAATGGACGCAGAATTTCGCGACATCTTTGAGATGAGTTGCGAGAAGGGTTGCCACGCAATTCTGGACGAAGCTAAATGGCACCTGGACCAAGACGCAGACCCCAACGCCACCATTGTTTTCACTGAAATCTTGGCCGCACTGGTCAACCACTATGAGCGGGCCATGGTCACATATCTGGACCACAACCTGTTTTGGCGCGGTGCCACGCACTTCTACCACGCAGATACGCTGTCGCACTGGCGCAAGCGCAAGAACCTGCTGCACAACGCCGCCCAAGTGGATGCCGTCAGCATCCAGGCGCTGGCCAACCGCATTCGCACCTACTTTCACCACACCGAAGGCCGGGGCAACAACTGCGTGGTGGAGCCCTTTCGCCGGGGTGACCGCGACTACTTCTTTGCCTACCCCGAAGACTATTCCCAACAAAGCCCCGAGTGGGTCAACGGGCAGTTTGGCATTCGCCCGCACAACCCGGCTTTTGAGGTGATCTTTGTCTACTCGCAGTCTGAAGGCTCGCTGGACCTGAACTACCGCGGCTCCTACAAAGCCATCGAGCCACTGCAAGCCATGTTTGCCGAAACCATTCTGCGATTGCCCGAACTGCCGCCCGACCCCAAAGACTCACGGGTGTATGACCTGGGGCCGTTGCGACAGCGCAATTTTGAATTTACCTACGATCTGGGCAGCGGCATTGAAAGCGTTGTCGTCAAGAAGCTGCGCCTGTCGTCACGCGCTACCCGAGGCGAACGCATATCGCTGGAAGCCGACACCAGCCAAGACCCGCAAGCCGTGTACGCCTTGCTGGATCGCATCCAAACCGCCATGCCTATGGCCCAGTACAGCGTCACCCAAGTGGACTTGGCCGTGTCCATGGTGGTGGAGGCCGACCGGCCACCCAAGACGGTGAACATCCATATCACCTACCCAAACTCGTGCTCGCTCAAGTACGACGAACTGGGCCTGAAGCTGCGCGACATGCTCAGTGCATCGGGTATTGAACCGCGCGAACCTGAAGAGTTGACCACACCGGATGCTGCCCTGACTGTGGCACCCGCAACGGTGGAATGACTCCCGAAGCCGCCTTGATCGAGTTGCTGGGCCGCGTGGGCGCGCGCCTTGGCGAGTCCGTCACGGTCAGTACGGAAGAGCTGAGCCAGTGGCCTTCTGAAGCGGTGGCCGCCCTGAAGGCACAAGGTCTGCTGTTGAAAGCCCGCCCCGCCAAAAGCGTAGTGTGCCCTGGCTGCGAACAAGAATGCAGCATGCCTGTACATACGCTGACACGCGCCAACGCACCCGCCGCGTCATTCGTAGTGTGTGAAACGCGCAGTGACATCAGCCGTGTGCCAATCCCCCTGGCCCGACTGGCTCTGTGGCGCTGCGATGCCCAAGCGGTATGCGGGTTTATTACCGCCAGTCTTGGCCTGGTGCAAACCACCGTACAGCCATACGAAGACGGTTTGCTGCCCATTGGCATGGCACGCGGGAACAAGCGCACCCAGATGCTATGTCTGCGCGTGCAGGGGCATTTGGCACTGGTTGTGGGTGCGGATGCAATCCCATTGACGGATGCCATCGGCTTTGAGGATGGCGGCTTCACTGTGGATCAAACGGTGATTGGCCAGATGGTGGACGCAGCCACCACCGCCGACCCACGCCACACGCCGAGTACTGCCAAGCGAGAGGCACGCAAGATCGACACGCAGGCCATGTACGCGAGTTGGCAAAAGGCGTACCGCACTTTGCTTAAAAAGAGTCCGGGGAAATCGGACGTTTGGTATTCGCAGCAGATCGCCAAGACTGCCATTGCGCAAGGCCGCGACGCCAGCACCATCAAAAAGAACATGATTTCCTGAAATAGTTGGGCGGAAAGTTTTCGCCCAACTTCTCCGCCTGACAACGCGCCGTCCCGCGCTGTTTTGTTCCAGGCAGCACATCCCTCTTTCCCTCTGAAACAGCACTCATAGCACGCCACCGCGTGGGCCTTTTATCGCCCAAAACGCCCAACCAAACTTGCGTCTGAGTTTGTTCTATACCCGTCAAAGAGGACCCAACATGACGACCACCATTCTGCGTATCCCTGCCGCCAAAAACCAATCGGGCTACTCCCGCTCCACCATCTACCTGCGCATTGCGCAAGGCTTGTGGACCAAGCCCGTCAGCCTGGGGCCGCGCGCCGTCGGTTGGCCGTCAAACGAGATTGAAGCGCTGAATGCCGCGCGCATCTCGGGCAAGAACGATACCCAAATCCGCGAGCTGGTCGAGACGCTGCACATCAAACGCAAAGAGCTGATGGCAGCTTGGGGGCTGTAGCCATGAAAACCGCTCTACATACCGTCGCCTATTGGCTGATCCAGTCCGCGCCTTATGCCGTTGCCATCTTCTTGGCTGTTGCTTTGAAAGGGTGTGTATGAACGACGCTACCGAAAATCTCGCAACCTCAGACAACTCTCGCAACTGCGAGGAGCCGCCCAAACTGCCGCTGGCCTTCACCGTCATTACCGGCATAAAACCGGCACGCCTGACCAAAATCATCGGCCTGAACGCCAAAGGCGGCATGCGCAAAGAAACTTCGGCCATGCTGAGCCGGGGCCAGGCGCAGCGTACCGTCGTGGCCGATCTGTACGGCCTCAAGAGCCACCTGGATACCTTGACCAGTGCGCAGGCAGTCACATGGGGGGTCACCAAAGACGACGCAGTGGCAGTCTGCACGCAAGGGGATACCGAAGCACAGCAAGCAGGTGCCATCGCCCGCACCCGCGAAAACTTCAAGTTTCGGGCCGCGCCGGGCGTGATGATGCTGGACCATGATGGTTTGCACGATGGTGAGCTATCGCCACTCCAGTTTCGTGACTACTTAATTGCCGCTGCACCCGCGCTGGCCGATGCCCCCATGCTCTGGCGGCCCAGTGCGTCGGCAGGTTGTGTATCGCCAGATGGCAGCATTTTGTCCGGTCTGACCCGCCACCGGCTGTACATCCCCGTGGTGGATGCCACGCTGATTCCGGAAGCGGGAAAAGCGCTGGAGGCCCTTCTGTGGGCCACGCCGGGTGCGGGCTGGTGCGACATTGGTATTGCTGGCCAACGCTTGCCGCGCTGCTTGGTGGATGTGTCGGTATGGCAGCCCGAGCGACTGGACTTTGCCGGGCCGTCGGTACTGGTGGATGGGGTTACACGCGCTGGGGTAGATGGCGTGATCTATGGTGATGCAACGGCTCAGTTCAACCTGCGTCTCTTAATCGACAGCGCGACACCCTCCATCAAGAAGCAAGCCCAAGCCGGACTCAAAGCAGCACGCGCAGCGGTAGCCGAGAAGTGCGACACAGCCCGGCGTAACTGGGTGGCAGACAAGGCCCCCGCCCTCGCGCAGCGCCGTGGCATCAAACTGGCACAGGCCACCAATGTGCTGGAGCGCGCGGCGGTGCACCAGGTACTCATGGGTGACTTTGAACTCACTTGCGCCGACGGTCAGGTGGTGAATGTGGCGCAGCTCAGCTACTGGACAACCCACACCGCTGGCACAACACCCGGTTTGCCGACCCGTTGGACCCCGATGCAGACAAGCGGGTGGCCGTGGCCCGCCTGCTGAACGGCACCCGCCCTGACCTGTTTTCACACCGGCATGGTGGCATGCGCTACGACCTGCGCCGCCAGTCAGCAAGGGTTCAGTTGGGCCGAGGCATGCGGGTGGACTCCACCGATGCAGTGTTGCAAGTCTTGCGCGACCGCAGCGAGCTGTTTGACTTTGGCACCAATGCCATTGCGTTTGTTGCCGATGGCAAAGCCACCCCTGTCAGCCGCGACTGGCTGGTGGACCACGCGGGCCGGGTGGCCGAGTTCTACAGCGTAAAGACCGAGCGCGATGACGACGGCAACGTCACCTCCACGCGAGAAATCCCGGAAGACGCACCCACCTACATTGCCAACGCCATCATTGCCAAACACGGCAGCCGCAACTTCCGCAAACTGACAGCCGTCACCACAGCACCCACCTTGCGGCCCGACGGCAGCGCGCTGGACGAACCCGGCCATGACGCAGCGACCGGGCTGATGTACGTCACCACCGAAGCCTATCCGCTGGCCGTGCCATCGGCACCCACCGTCGCGCAAGCCCTGGACGCTTTGGCCAAGCTGTGGCACCCGATCCGCTTGTTTCCCTTCGCCGACGAAGTTGCCATCGGTGTCACCTTGGCCGCCATGTTGTCCGCGTGTTTGCGCCCGGCACTGCCCACCTGCCCAGCCACCGGGTTTGATGCACCAGCGGCGGGCACCGGCAAAACCTTGTTGGCCAAGTGCATTGGCGCACTGGCCACCGGCGGAGATGTAGCCGTGTTGCCACCCACCAATGAAGAGGACGAATGCCGCAAGCGCCTGTTTGCAGCGCTACGCGGTGGCTCCAAGGTGCTGCTGTGGGACAACGTGCGCGAGCCGCTGGGCAATTCGGTGATCGACTCGTTCTTGACATCGTCTCTGTTTGCCGACCGCGTGTTGGGCGTCTCAGAGAATGTGGAGTTGCCCAACCGCTCCCTGTTTTTGGTTTCGGGCAACAACCTTGTGTTGACGGGCGACACCCACCGCCGGATATTGCTGGCGCGGCTCGACGCACAGATTGAAACGCCTTTCAAACGCGAGTTTGAATTTGACCCACTCACCGAGGTCTGCAACAACCGCCAAGCCCTGGTGGTGGCCGCGCTGACCATTGTGCGGGCCTACATTGCCGCTGGCAGGCCCAAGGTTGCCACGGGGCGTATTGCGTCGTTTGAACTGTGGGACGACCTGGTGCGTCAGCCCTTGTGCTGGCTGAGGGAACGCATGATGGAGTCGGGTCGGGACCTGAAGGACTTGCCCATGTTTGTTGACCCGGCGGACTCTATTGACCGCGCTGCGTCCGAGAACCCGGAAACCTCCAAGCTGGCGGCATTGCTGAACGCCTGGATCGCCACCTTTGGTACCACCCCTACGTCACCAGCGCAGGCCATCACCAAAGCGACCGAAGTGTTTGGGGCTCAATCCGTATTGTTTGATGCGCTCGATGAAATTGCAGGCCAAAACAGCAAACTCAACGTGCGCATATTGGGCCGCTGGCTGGAGCGCCACGCCGGTCAGCTTTGCACCGGGTTGCGTCTTGTGCTCGCCAACAAAACCAACGGCCTGAAGCGCTGGACCGTGGTACGCACCGTAGAGCGTGCCGCAGCAGAAAAGGCCACGCCAATAGTTGCGAGAGTTGCGCCAAGTTGCGAGATTCAGGACGTTGACGACACAGCGGGTGCAAGCCAGCTTGATGACGTGGAGATATTTTGATGACCGCGCTGGCCGTAGAAACCGTAGTCGCGCAGCTCGCCGATGCTGGCCTGAACCTCTCCCTCGCTCCCGCCGGTGGATTGGCCGTGGCACCGTCAAGCCATTTGACCGCCGACCTGCGCGACCTGATCCGCAGCAGCAAAGCGCTGTTGATTGACTGGCTGACGGCTGACAACGATGCCGTCAACCACGCACCCGATCCACCCGACAACCCGTTGGTCTGGAAAGAGCTGGCGGCGGCATACCACGCCCACCACTTCAATTGCCCGACCTGCACCGCCGCCGGA
>JBKJOH010000110.1:0-2985 GCA_046593295.1 Polaromonas sp.
AAGCCCGATGGCACACGCTACCTATGGTGTCCTTGGGTGACAAGCGGATAAGCACGGGTTGATGGAACAAATAAAAGCGATGGATTTTGGGTCAGGGCAAGGCGCAAACGACAGCCATAGGCGTAGCTATGGCTCGGATTTGCAACGCCGCCATGGCGGAAAAGACGCATTTTTATGTTCCAGATAGCGTGCAACACTGCACTAATAGCGTCATGCTTATCGATACCCTGAATTGTTTGCTGACGCGCACTTCAACGTGATGAACGGGCTTAACAGCAATATCGACGACTTTCCAAGTCCATACCCAAGTCAATGCTTCAGTAGGTGGCGGATGCGAAAGTATTTGATGCAGTCGACCTCTACAATTCACCATGACCTGGCCCGCCCGACTTGAACTTGACTACCAGCTGCAGGCGGCCACAACGGTGGCCCGGCACAAGCATGAAGGGCCGTTGCGCGTGCTGCAAAGCCTCTACCCCGAAGGCGGCGCGGTGTGCCACAACGTGCTGGTGCATCCCCCCAGTGGGCTGGTGGGCGGCGACACGCTGGACATCGCCGTCACTGCGGCGGCAGGCTCACACGGACTGATCACCACCCCCGGCACCTCGCGTTTTTATCGCTCCGAGGGCGAGGTGGCATTGCAGCGCACCCGCATCACATTGACAGGAACATCGCGTCTGGAATGGTTGCCGCTGGAGTCAATTTGCTACAACAACTGCCGCGCGGAAAACCACCTCACAGTCGATTTGGCACCGCAGGCCGAGTTCATGGGCTGGGACGTGACCGCCCTGGGCCTGCCCCACGCCCAGCAGCCGTTCGAGGCCGGGAGCTATCTGCAGCATATAGAGGTGCCCGGCATATGGCTGGAGCGCGGACGTATTGAGGGCGAAGACCCGCGATTGATGAACGGCCCGCTGGGGCTGGCGGGCCAGCGCTGCCTGGCCTGCCTTTTTTTGTGGCCGGGACCAAGCTGGAGCGGGGACGGCGCGCGCGTGCGCTGGACTTGGCCCGCGACGTGATCGCCGCGCACGAGCTGCGCCCCACGGCGGGCGCCACCAGCCCGGATGGTCAGGTGATCGTTGTCCGGGTGCTGGCATCTGTGGTGGAACCCGCCATGGACCTGCTGCGCCAGGTCTGGAGCCGCTGGCGCCAGCACCTCTGGGGTCTGTCAGCGGTCAATCCCCGCATCAGGTCGACCTAACCCCCACGCTTGTCGCGGCGCGTACTGCGCTGCCCCCGAGGGGGCTAATTTTGGCTTCGCCGCACTGCGTGAGCCTCGGGGCGGCCCGGCGGAAAATTGTGGCACACGCTGACAGGTGCTCAGATCGCCACCAGTTGGCGCACGCCGTCGGACTCCATGTTCTGGCCCTTCCCGCAGGCACGCACTGAGCCGCGCTCCATCACCACATAGTCGTCGGCCAGTTCCCGCGCAAAATCGTAGTACTGCTCCACCAGCACAATCGCCATGTCACCGCGGTCGGCCAACATGCGGATTACGCGCCCGATGTCCTTGATGATGCTCGGTTGAATGCCCTCGGTGGGCTCGTCCAGGATCAACAGTTTCGGCCCGGCCGCCAGGGCGCGGGCAATGGCCAATTGCTGCTGCTGCCCGCCCGACAAATCGCCACCGCGGCGATGCAACATTTGCCTGAGCACCGGGAACAGCTCAAACAACTCGGGCGGAATCGGGGTGCTGGCGCTTTTGTAGGCCAGCCCCATGCGCAGGTTCTCTTCCACGGTAAGCCGCGCAAAGATCTCGCGACCCTGCGGCACATAGCCCATGCCGGCCCGGGCGCGTTCGTAAGGCGTGGTGTGTTGAATGGGTTTACCGTCAAATTCGATGCTGCCGGTCTTGATGGGCACCAGCCCCATCAGACATTTGAGCAACGTGGTCTTGCCCACCCCGTTGCGCCCTAAGATCACGGTAACGCGGCCCAGCGCCGCCTGCAAGCTCACATCGCGCAGGATGTGCGAGCCGCCGTAGTATTGGTTGATATTGCTAACGTTCAGCATGTGGGCACTTCTATAAATTCATTTTTCGGGCGAATTGCCGCGTTGCGCGGTGCTCGCAATCCTCATGTACACAAGTACATTCCGGTTGCTGCGCGACCCTCGCATGAGCCCGAAGGGCGATGCGACACGCGCCTTGCACTTCATCCCGAAAATTTGAATTTCTAGAAGTGCCCATGTTTATCTTCCCAGATACACCTCAATCACCCGCTCATCGGCCTGCACCTGCGCCAGTGTGCCCTGCGCCAGCACCGCGCCATCGCACAGCACGGTGACGATGTCCGAGATGGCGTTGATGAAGCTCATGTCGTGCTCCACCACCAGCAAGGAATGCTTACCCTTGAGCGAGAGAAACAGCTCGGCGGTGCGCTCGGTTTCCTCGTCGGTCATGCCGGCCACGGGTTCATCGAGCAACAGGAGTTTGGGGTCTTGCATCAGCAGCATGCCTATCTCAAGCCACTGCTTTTGCCCGTGGCTCAGGTTGCCCGCTTGACGCGCCACGTGCTCATGCAGGTGGATGGTGTGCAGCACGTCGAGCAGACGGTCACCCTGCGCGGAGTCCAGGCGAAAGAACATCGATGCCGTCACGGCCTTGTTGACTTTAAGCGCCAGCTCCAGGTTTTCAAACACCGTGAGTTGTTCAAACACCGTGGGTTTTTGAAATTTGCGCCCAATGCCCAGTTGTGCGATTTGATGCTCGGTGTAGCGCAACAGGTCGATGGTGCTGCCGAAATAGACGGTGCCGCAGTCCGGCCGGGTCTTGCCGGTGATGATGTCCATCATCGTCGTCTTGCCCGCGCCGTTGGGCCCGATGATGCAGCGCAGCTCACCGGGCGCAATGTCCAGCGACAGCTTGTTGATGGCCTTGAAGCCGTCAAAACTCACACTGACATCTTCCAGGTACAGGATGCGGCCATGCGTTACATCCACTTCACCCGGCGTGCCCACCCGCGAGTAAGCGGCGGCGCGCCCGCC
>JBKJOH010000167.1:0-3864 GCA_046593295.1 Polaromonas sp.
ATGTGGTTGGTGAGCCGGGAATGGTTGGATGGTCGTTCGACCAGGAGGAACTCAGACCGTTGCTGCTGGAGATGTTTGGGCACCAGAACGAGCTGATCGAAAGGCTGGATATTGGCGAGGACGTGAACGAGCGGGTTACCCACGATTTTACTGAAGCAGTGCTGGCGTTCTTTAACTGAATTGCCTGCCACATCGACCAGCGCGGTCATGCCGGGCGTTCTGCCCTTGCGCTTCCGCGCTGGCGCTGCGGTGCAGCCCGACCGACATCACCGCTTCCCGTTTGCCAGCGTTGTAGTGTTGGTCAGTGTCAAAGGCGGAGTACCACCATTGCCATGAACCCAGAGCAATCGCCAGTGCTTCACAAGTGTCAGCCAGTGCGCTGTGGCGCAGACATTGGTGTCGGCTCGCTTACGCATCGTGCTGGGTTGAAAACCCCGCTATTCGAGCACCTGTGATACACCCCCGCTACGGCCACCGGCTTCGCCGCCCTTCGGGTTTACATAACGCCCCCATTTAGAAAGTGCGTGGCAGTCGTTCCGCTAAAGCTCCACTTGGTACCCCACACCGCTTCGCTCCCTCACGGGTTTCCAAATAAGGCGTTATGCAAAGTGGCCTACGCTGGAAGCGGTCGCACAGCCGTCGGCGCTCCCCGGTCGCGGGTACACGCCCTACGCGCCGCCATCTGCGCGCCCTAGTGATGTGCCTGCGCCGTGGCATTAGTCAGGCGCTGCGCGCAGTGTGTTTGGTCAGTGGCCTGCGGCCAGTCATGTTGTGTTAGCCCCCGCCCGCCCGCGGGGCCTCGCCGCTGCGCGGCTTTCGCTCCGCGCTGAGCTGCCCGCCTGCCCCCGTGGTGGCTCCCTCAGTGAACGCGCCTTTGGCACGGGGCAGGTAGCCACCTTATCAGACGGCCACTGTATCTTCGTCGGCTGGCTCGCTGGTGGGTGTCCAATGACCCCGCTTTTCTTGCACTACGATGCGCTGCTTGACGATGCGCTCTACGGTCTTGATGCGGTCCATGACGCGGCAAATCGGTTCGTTGCCTTGTGCGTGCCCGGCGTAAATCAGGCGCACCAGCTTGTCGGCCCAGCGGGGCACCTTGCCGGACTTTTCCCAGCGGGCGATGGATTGGCCGTCGATACCCATCAGCTTGCCCAGCGCCGGTTGCGACAGACCCATACCCGCGCTGCGGATGTAGCGCAGTTCCACGCCTGTCAATACGCCGACCTTTGTGCCCAGTGTTTGGCAAATGACCTGCGTCAGGCCGTCGCCGTCGTGAAACGACACGGCATCGCCAAACGGCGTTTTTTTGATCTCGTAGCCATTGGCCAGCCACACATTGCGCAGCCCGCCATCCGTGTAGTGGTACATAGTCAACCTTTCGTAATATCAATAACTGTTACAACCGTGAGGCCGGGTTCCGGGTGCTCCAGCGCAACCACCACCGCCACGTTCATGCCGGACACGAATTGCTCCATGCGGCATTTCAGACCAGTGAAGCGGATGTCCGGCTCCGGCTGGCTGTACATGCGCCCCATGCGCAACACCTCCATCACCATGGCTTGGTTCACATGCCGGGCACGCATCTGATCCAACGCATGTTTGACAAAGGCTACGTTGGAACTGTCTGTAGCCGACTTTCGGATGTGCCGTTCAAGCTGGTGGTTGGACGGGTTTGCCAAACAGACTCCTATCAAAATGATAGGTCGCAGTTTACGCCAATTGTGCGGGAAGGGTGTTAGTCGGGTGTTTCACCTAGAATCAGAGCGTGTCAAAGACACCACAAACAAAGACGCTTTTGAAAATTACGGTACTTTTGACGGTACTTTTCAGAATCAAGCATTGATAACTTACCATCCATGCGGGTTGCAGTCTGAAATGTGGTTCCCGTTCCACCAGCTTCCTGCTCATTTAAATCGTCCCGCAACTGGTTAAGATAGTTTTATGGCGAGTCATCACACCCCTTTTGAAATCCATGTGCATGGTGAAGTTCCCTTGCGCGAAGATGTGACCTTTGAGCAGTTGCAGGAGGCATTGAAGCCACTGTGGAAGTATTCCGGTGCCAAGTCGCTGGCTGCCGCTGCTGAGAGCGCTTATGAGGAAGAGCCGGGCATTCGCTTCGATGCACAAAAACATTTGCTGCAAATGTGCTGGACGGTGCCGGGCGATGACGATTTCCGCCAGGCGCTTGACGAGATGTGCATGGGTCTGAACGAGCTTGCGCAGAACGGCGCGCCGATTGAGGTGACGTTTTATGACGCCGACTTTGACGATGACGACGAAGAAGGCGGCGAGGGCGAAGATGCCAGGGACGATTTCGCGATGTACTTTGTCGGTCCTACGCCAGCGGCCATCATGCAGGTGCAGCGCGATTTGCTGGTGCAGGACATGATAGGTCTGATGGAGCGTCACTTTGATGGCTCCGAGCTGGGCGAAGTCGTCGCAGCCATCGACAAACTCTTTGCGCAGCGCTTTGATGCCCTTGTGAACTCCATGCAACTTGGCAGGCCACCGCGCGGGCTGGGGGGTTCTTCTGGCGGTGGTCACGGTGGTGGACGCAAGCCAAGACATTTGCATTAAGGTTTTTGTTATGCGCTACCTTTTTAGTAGCTGCTCACGCCCGTAATCATTGGGCTATAGGCCTATTAGGCTTCTAAAAATCGCCTGAAAACGTGGTTTAAGCTGAAAATCACGGGTTTGATGTTATGCATGGCATACTGCCCCGCACAAGCTTGCGGGAATACCCGTATGCTTGTGCGCTTATTCACGTTCCCGCTCTAACCAGTGTTCTTGAATTTGAAAGCCATGCCATGCAGCGTCCAGCACTTTTTGACTCGTTCATGCCCTCACCTCCCTTTTTTAACTCAGCCACTAAAACTCCTCTCATCGCGGTGACTGTTGTCGCTGCCGTCTTGCTGACTGCCTGCGGCAAGGGCGCGCCAGCCGGTCCTGGTGGCCCAGGTGGTGCAATGCCGCCGCCCGAAGTGTCGGTCATCACGGTGCAATCCTCCAGTCTGCCGATTGAGCTGGAATACGCTGGGCAAACCGCTGGCTCGCGGGAGACGGAAGTGCGGGCACGGGTGGCGGGCATTTTGCAACGCCGTTTGTTCACTGAGGGGGCAACCGTCCAGGCTGGGCAGCCACTGTTTCAAATTGATCCGGCCAATTTTCAGACTCAGGCAACGTCCCTTGAAGCCTCTGTCGCGCTGGCCAAGGCCCGGGTTGACCAAGCCCGGCGTGACCAGGCCCGGCTGGTGCCGTTGATTGCTGAAAAAGCGATCAGTCAAAAAGAGTTTGACGATGCCAAGTCAGCCCTCGACATTGCCGAGGCAACGCTCAAGCAAACCCAGGCGCAGGCCAGCGAGGCGCAGCTTAATTTGGGCTATACCAAGGTCGTCGCGCCGATTGGCGGCATCACCACCACGGCTAACAAGTCGGATGGCAGTTTGGTCACCGCAGCCGACAGCCTGCTGACCACCATCGTTCAAACCGACCCGATGTATGTGAACTTCAGCGTGTCTGAAAGCGACTTCATCTCCTTAAGCAAGCGCGTGAAAGAAGGCAAGCTGAACGTGCCTGCGCAGCGGGCGAACAGTGGCAACATCGGCTTTAACGTACAGGTCAAACTGGCCGACGGCAGCTTGCATCCGCAGGCAGGCAAGCTTAACTTTTCAGGCCAGCGCGTCAACCCGCAAACCGGCAGCATTGATGTGCGGGCCGAAATACCCAACGCCGACAGCAGCCTGCGCCCCGGCCAGTTTGTGCGCGTACTCCTGGGCGGCGCAACGCGGCCCAACACCATCAGCGTGCCGCAGCGCGCGGTGATTGACAGCCCTTTTGGGAAGATTGTTTTCAAAGTCACGCCAG
>JBKJOH010000070.1:0-6788 GCA_046593295.1 Polaromonas sp.
TCGCGTGATTTGCTGCAGGGCATATTGGACGATACCGAAGAGCACATCGACTTTCTGGAAACCCAGCTTGAACTGATTGGCAAAGTAGGTCTGCAAAATTACCTACAAAGCCAGATGGGTGAACTCAGCTAGAGCTGGCCGACGTGCGATTAGCGCAGCGCATTTTTACGTCAACGGGGCCCGCGAGGCCCCGTTTGTCTGTTTATCGGTCTGTGTAGACGCGCCAAACAGAAAAGAGACCATGGTTTTTTGCCACATTCGGGCTTTTTTTGAAGATTTGGAGTTGTTTTTTTACGAATGCATTACGAATCATTCTCATTACGTATACACTTCAGGCTGATTTCATGAGCCAGCCAACTCGCACCCGGTAACGGGACTGCCGGGCACAGCCAAGCTATTTTCAGTAACCCAGATCCGCCGCCAGCAAGGCCGGATCACGCTTGGAGGCCCCCTTGGCACACCCGTCCCCCCGCAGTGCGCGCGCTGCACACCATAAAAAATCCCGTCCTGCCAGCCTGGCGCAGCATCAGCCTTTGGGCCATGCCACTGGCAAGTCGCTTGTTTCGTCTGATAAATCCCTGCTGCCGCTCGGTGCGCTGATGCTGGCTGTTTCCGTATCCGGCTGGGCCCAGACCGTCACCCCGATACCCAGCACCAGCCCAGTAAGCGCCACCACGGCAACTACACAGGTTGATGGCAAAACCCTTGCGCCAGTGACCGTTACCGGTACCCGCGATCGGGCTTCGCAAACCTACCAAAGCGGCATTACCAGCATAGGCAAGGTTCCGGTTGCGGCCAAGGATGTGCCTCAATCATTAACGGTTGTAAACGAAAAACTGATTCACGACCAGGGCAAAGACAGCTTCCAAAGCGCGCTCGAAAACGTCATTGGCATCACGTTTGAAGCGGGCGAAGGCGGCCGCATTGGAGACAACATCCGCCTGCGCGGTTTCAGCGTTGCTGGTGACATTTACCTCGACGGTATGCGTGACATTGCCCAATACAACCGAGACCCCTTTAACTACGACCGCATTGAAGTTCTGCGCGGCTCGGCCTCCATGCTGTTCGGGCGCGGCTCCACCGGCGGCGTGGTGAACCAGGTCAGCAAGACGGCACGGCCCATCACCGAACATGAGGTGAATGTCACGCTTGGCAACGGAAATTACCTGCGCACCACGGGCGACTTCAATTTCAAGACAGATGATGATGCCGCTTTCCGCATCGGTGCCATGACGACTGACTGGGATGGTCGGGGTGGAAAAGCATCCACTCGGCGCCGGGGCTTGGCGCTTGACTACCGCATCGGCATAGGCACCGCCAACGAGTTCACGTTCAGCCTTTATCACCTTAACTACAACGACAAACCCTTACTCGGTGGCAGCTGGCTGGAAGGCCGTCCCGCGCCTTTTCCGGCAAACAAGTGGTATGGGGCCAATTCGGATTACCAAAATGACAGTGCCGACATCGCCACCGTCACGCACCTGCACCGCTGGGACGATGGCAGCACGCTGCGGACAACGCTTCGCGACGGTTACTACAAGCGAGACCTCTGGGCGACAGAGACTGCACTAGAAGACAGTGTCACCCAGGCCAACTTCGGGCCTAACAGCGTGGTGCAACGGGCTAACCTGACGCGCGCCGGTGATGAGCACCACACCTTTGCGCAAAGCGACTACATCACCAATACCAACTGGTTTGGTCTGAAGAACCAGCTTTTGGTGGGTGCCAACATTGCCCGTGAAAATTCCGTAGCCTACCGCTACGCGAATCAACCCGATCGGCTCGACACCACGGTTGCTCTGGCCGACAACACGCCGGTGGGGGACACGCGCCAGAAGATTCGCTCGACCGAGTTCAAGTCGACTGCCATAGGCACCTACGTGCAGGACACCATCAACCTCACCGATGCCTGGAAAATCATTGGCGGCCTGCGGCTTGACAATTTCTCCGGCAACTACGACAGGTCTGGCCTGGAGAATCCTTTAGGCCCCCTGTCGCGCAGCTACACCGTACTCAGCAAGCGCCTTGGCATGTTGTATCAGCCGAGCGACGCAGTGAGCTATTACGCGTCTTATGGCACGTCGTTCAATACGTCCGGTGACCTGTTCCTGAAAGACCCGAGCAGCGCCAACACCCCGCCAGAAAGCAGCCGCAACATCGAGGTCGGAGCCAAGCTGGAGTTGTACAACGGTGACCTGTCACTGCGTACCGCCCTTGCCCGCACCGACAAGTTCAACGAGCGCAACCCCGATTTCAAAGAGATCAGACCCGAGAATGGCGCATTCCTGCTGTCCGGCCAGCGCCACACCAACTCGCTTGAATTTGAAGTGGCAGGCCGCCTCAACGCGCAGTGGGACATCTTCGGCGGGATTGTGTTCATGCACGGCGTGATCGACAAGGCCGGCTCGTCTGCTGCTGCGCAGGCCACCGTCGGGATGAACCCCGGCTTCACGCCCAACATGCAGGCCAACCTCTGGACCACCTACAAGCTTGATGACAAATGGCGCATTGGTGGCGGCTTTACCCATGTCAGCGCGAATAGCCCTTCATCAGCCACTGCTGCCGAACTGCTCTACCGTGCACCGGCGTACACCAAATACAACGCACTGCTTGAATACCGCATCAATCAAGGCAACACCGTCAAGCTCAATGTCGACAACCTGACCAACAAGGTCTATTACAGCTCCCTTTACCGGGAGTGGCCTACCCCGGCGACATTGCGTACAGTGCGGTTGACTCTGACCAGCAAGTTTTGACCTGTAGGTTTTTAAACCTTAAACTTCGGGCAACCCGGCTTCAGGCGGGGTTGCCCGTTTTTATTGGCTGCCAGACCACGACCCTCACGATTGACCAACGGTAAACACCATGCTGCTTCGCATTCCTCAAGCCTTGACACCAGAAGAACTCGCACAGGTTCGCCAGCTCATCATCACGGCCGACTGGGCGGACGGCCGCATCACCGCAGGCAGCCAGAGCGGCACTGTCAAAAACAATCAGCAACTTCCAGAAGAATTGGCGGCAGCGCAGCAGGCGCGGCACCTGGTGTCGGTGGCATTGGCCCGCAACCCGATGTTTGTCACCGGTGCGCTGCCCAAGTCGGTTTACCCCCCGCTGTTCAACCGCTACAGCGGAGATGCCAACCACTTCGGCAACCACATTGACAATGCGGTTCGCACCCATGCCGTCACTGGCCGCCATGTGCGGACTGACATCTCATGCACCCTGTTTTTAAGCGCACCCGAAAGTTACGACGGCGGTGAGCTGGTAGTACGCGACACCTATGGCGAGCAGCGCATCAAATTTGCAGCTGGTGACATGGTGATGTACCCGGGAACATCCGTACACCGGGTAGAGCCGGTTACCCGAGGTGAGCGTCTGGCCTGCTTTTTCTGGATCGAAAGCATGGTTCGCGCAGATGCCCAGCGCAGGCTGCTTTACGACATGGACATGGCCATCACCGGCCTGCGCCAGAAAGACCTGGATGCCGCGACAAACGGCAAGCCGCACACCGAAAGCCCGGAGGTGATCCAGCTAACGGGCTGCTACCACAACTTACTGAGGATGTGGGCAGACGTGTGAGACTAAAAGGTAAAAATTCAAGTTAGTGATTGCAAATGCGATAGATTCGCATTTATAATAGGGTCACTGAATTAATTTACACAACCAGCAAGCCAAACCATGATCATCTGTGTCTGCCGCCGAATTTCTGATCGCGAAATTACCCGCCATGCAAAGGCTGGCATGGGTTTCGACGAGATCCAGTTCGAGCTCGGTGTTGCCACCCAGTGCGGCCAATGCGAAGGTTGTGCGCGGGACGTGGTGGCGCAGTGCAGCGCCGTCTGCCCCAGCGCCAACATTAAGCTCGCCGCCAACCCCGTTACAGGCAGTATGGAAGGCAGTTCGTGGTCTCTCTCCCAAACTTTTATCCCGCATTATTCCTAGCCCTGCCCATCAGCCTTTTACTGGTTGCAGGTGCAGCTTGGTGGGTTTTCCGTCGCTAGGGTTTTAGCCCGGCTATTACCATTGCACCTGCGGCGCTAAAGTTCGCTGATTCCCGCTGATTCATTCACCACCTGTACATGAACGCTACCCTATTTCCTGCAACCCAACCTAGCAAAGGCTTGCACCTAAGCCGCAACGCCATCATTGCGCTGGCCGTAGTGGCCTTGCACGTCGGGTTTATCTGGGCGCTGCAAAGCGGTCTGCTGATGCGTGCGGTTGAAATTATTGTTCCGGCCGAGGTGTTGTCGCAATTTATTGAACCACCCGCCCCAAAGGTAACGCCAATAACACCGGTATCGCCAGCCCCTCCCACACCGCCCAAGCCGGTCAAAAGGGCGGAGGCCAAAGCGCCTGCGCCGCAACCCCTGGCCATTGCAGACCCTAAGCCCCTCTCCAATACTGCCAATGCACCGACAGGCGTAACCACACCACAACCCGCCCCTGCCCCCATCGCTGCAGCTGTTGCAGTTGCGCCTGTGGCACCGCCCTCGCCGCCTGCAATGCAGTTGCCATCGAGCGATGCCAGTTATCTGCAAAATCCAAAACCGCCATACCCGGCACTCAGCCGCCGCCTCAATGAGCAGGGCAAAACGACTGTTCGCGTGATGATTGGTGTAGATGGTCTGCCGCAACGTGCTGAAATCGAAAAATCGAGCGGCTTTGACAGGCTTGACCAGGCGGCAATGGCAACTGTGATGCGCTGGCGCTACGTGCCCGGCAAACGCGGCGGCGTGGCTGAGGCGATGTGGTTTAACGTGCCTATTAACTGGGTTCTGGAGTAATTTTTTACCCCTACAGAACACCCCATTTTTTTGATGACTGGAGTATTGATTCATGAACCCCCAATTCGGCCTTGCCAACGTCTGGGCACAAGGCGATATCGTCACCAAATCCGTTGCGCTGCTGCTGCTGCTCATGTCACTTGCATCGTGGATGGTCATCATCATCAAGACGCTGGATCTGATCAAGTTCAAGCGCATTGCCAAAAGCTCCGAAGACTTCTGGCACAGCGAAGACTTTGCCACCGGCCTCGCCAAGCTCGGCAGTGACCCCGCCAACCCTTTCCGCCAGCTCGCGCTTGAAGGCCGCGAGGCCACACTGCACCACCGCGACACCAAGGCACACCTGCATGATGCGCTTGACGTGAGCGACTGGGTCACGCGCACCTTGCGCAACGCGATTGACGAGTTCACGTCCAAGCTGCAATCGGGTCTGGCCATACTCGCATCTGTCGGCTCGACCGCGCCTTTCGTTGGCCTGTTTGGCACTGTTTGGGGTATCTACCACGCGCTGCTGTCAATTGGCGCTGCAGGCCAGGCCACCATCGACAAGGTGGCAGGCCCGATTGGCGAATCACTCATCATGACGGCACTGGGCCTGGCTGTGGCTATTCCTGCGGTGCTGGGCTACAACGCGCTGGTACGCGGCAACAAAGGCGTGCTGCAAAAGCTCAACCGCTTTGCCCACGACATGCATGCCTACTTTGTGACCGGTGCGCGGGTAACCGCTGCCGACACGGTGGCATCAACCAACGTGCTACCGATCAAAAAAGCTTAATTAAAAACTTGAGCTAACAGTAACAGGACAAACGCTATGGCCTTTGGAACCCAAGACGACACCGATGACGTGATGAACGAGATCAACATGACCCCCATGGTGGACATCATGCTGGTGCTGCTCATCATTTTTATCATCACCGTGCCAGTCATGCAGCACGCCGTGAATATTGATTTACCGCGCGCTACCAATGAACCCGAACTGGTCAAGCCCGCCAACGTGGTGCTGAGTGTGAATGCAGAAGGTGCTTATTTTCTGGATGGAACACAAATCAAAGACGAAGAGCTGACACCGCGCCTCAAATCAGCAGCAGCCCAGAACCCGCAGCCGGATCTGCACATTCGCGGCGACAAGGCGGTGCGCTACGAGCGCGTTGCGCAGGCCATGGCGGCAGCGCAGCAAGCCGGTTTGCGCAAGATCGGCTTTATCACCGAGCCAAAAAGCTGACACCCAGTCCAACCCGCAAGTCCACCAGCCATGCTTGAGGAGCCATCGATGCCCAACACACTCAGTCTGCCTTCGCACCGCAGCCAAAAAATTGACTCATCGTCCTCCGCTGGAACAAAGTCTGTCATGACCGGCTGCGTCAACAGCGACGACATTCTGCGTGGTCAAAAGGCAGTAGAGATCAATCACAACGGATCAACCTACCGGCTGCAGGCAACGCGCCTGGGTAAATTGATTCTTACCAAATAGCCAACTGCAAGTAGTTTCATCGCGGGACGACCGAGGCTTTACAACTTAAGTAAAAAAAGCCGACTCAAGGTCGACTTTTTCGTTTTGCGGGTCAGTACCAAATACTGTTCGGTTAGCCATTTTTATGTCACACTTCGTCCATCGTCTTTCTGGAGAGAGTCATGGCATGAACCAAAGCGGTGTTGGGAACGGGCGCACGGTTAAGTGACTACCTGAGCGCCAGCTTGCTGGCGCGGGTCTACCCGGCGGCGGTGATCGGCGGAATACTCGACCAACACGGCTGCAACAGCAAACGTATTCGCAGCCTTCCCGCCGTGCCCGGCGTCTATTTCTGCATGGCGCTCAGCCTGTACCCGGAAGCGGCCTATGAACAAGTTTTTGCGGTCGTCTCTCAAGGCTTGTCCTGGATGCAGGGTAACGGCTCGGAAGCGACTATTCGCCCAAGTCCTCCATCAGCGAAATGCGCGGCAAGATTGGCTATGGCGCTGCTCGAACAACCGCAAGCTCCCGGTGGTCAAAGCGCTCAGTGACGG
>JBKJOH010000097.1:0-3473 GCA_046593295.1 Polaromonas sp.
GGAAAACCAAATATGTCCAGTACCACTACCATCGCTGAATTCGCAGCTGAACTGAATAAATCCACTGCCACCCTGATCGAGCAATTGACCAGCGCAGGGGTCGCCAAGGCAGATGCCAGCGACCGTTTGTCAGAGGTCGACAAGCAGAAGTTGCTTGGGTTTTTGCAGGCCAGTCATGGCACTGTCTCGGCAGAGCGTAAAAAAATCACGCTGGTGAAAAAATCCACCAGTGAAATCAAGCAGGCTGATGCGACCGGCAAGGCACGCACCATTCAGGTGGAGGTGCGTAAAAAACGTACTTTTGTCAAACGTGAAGACGGTTCTGATTTGCCTGCTGAAGAAGCGCAGCCTGAAGTGACTACTGCACCGCAAGCACCGGTTGTGGACGATGCGGAACTGATCCGGCGTGAAGACGAGGCCAATCGCCACGCCGAATTGCTGCGCCGCCAAGAGGCAGAACTGACCGAAAAACGTCGCTTGCGTGAACAGCAGGATGCCAAAGAAGCGGCTCAGGAAGAAGCGCGCCAGGTCGCTGAGGCCGTTGAGGCCGAAAAAGCCAAAGCAGCCGCGCAGGCTGCAGATGCTGCGGCGAAAGCCATGCCCAGCATTGGGGAAATTCAAAAAACACCCGCTAAACCCGCTAAGGCACTGGACCCAGAGGCCTCAAAAGCAGCAGAAGCCGCTGCAGCAGAGCAGGCCGGCAAAGTTGCCGAGGCAGCCGCCGTCCGTGCATCGGCTCAAACCGCTGCAAAAGCGAAAGCCACCGCAGAATTTCAGGCCGATGCCGCCAAGGCAAAAGAATTGCAGGACCGTCGCCACAAGGCAGAAGCTGAGGCCGCCGACATCCGCGCCATGATGTCTGCACCCAAGCGCGTACTGGTGCCGCATGTTATCCCCAAGGCGGCCCCTAAGTCGGTCGTCAAGGAGGCCATCAAGGGTACTTTGCACAAGCCAGTCGGCTCGCCCGGCGCAGTCAAAAGCGCGCCAGGTACACCTGCGACCCCAGGCGGGCCGGGTAAAAAAGAAGTCAAGTCCGAGAACCTGTCGTCAACCTGGAAAGATGAAGCGGCCAAGAAAAAAGGCTTGCCAAGTCGCGGGGCTACACCTGTACCTGGACGCGGCAACTTCCGGGGTGGCCCGCGCGGCAGGCGCACCAACGACCGTGATGCACGCCCAGAGTCAAACTTTGTAGCGCCCATCGAGTTCAAGGTGATTGAGGTTCATGTGCCCGAGACCATCACAGTCTCCGAGCTGGCACACAAAATGAGTATCAAGTCGGGTGAGGTTATCAAGCATTTGATGAAACTTGGCATGATGGCCACCATCAACCAGCCGCTGGATCAGGACACCGCGATGATCGTGGTCGAAGAGATGGGCCATACGGCCGTCACTGCGTCGCTGGATGATCCGGAAGCCTTTACCGATGATGACGTGCAAGGCCAGCAGGCTGAATCGTTGCCACGCGCACCTGTGGTGACCGTCATGGGTCACGTTGACCATGGCAAGACCTCGCTGCTGGACTACATTCGCCGCGCCAAGGTGGCATCTGGCGAAGCCGGTGGCATTACCCAGCACATTGGTGCCTACCATGTGGAAACACCGCGCGGCATGGTGACCTTCCTCGACACCCCGGGCCACGAAGCGTTTACCGCCATGCGTGCCCGTGGTGCGAAGGCAACCGACATCGTGATTCTGGTGGTCGCAGCGGATGACGGCGTGATGCCGCAGACGAAGGAGGCCATCAGGCACGCCAAGGCGGCAGGTGTGCCCATCGTCGTGGCGATCAACAAGATCGACAAACCCGATGCCAACCTGGATCGCGTCAAGGGTGAACTGGTGACCGAGCAGGTGGTGCCCGAAGAGTTTGGCGGTGACTCACCGTTCGTGCCAGTGTCGGCACGTACCGGTGCCGGTATCGACACACTGCTTGAGCAGGTGCTGCTACAGGCCGAGGTGCTTGAGCTGCGCGCTCCGGTCGACGCGCTGGCCAAAGGCTTGGTGATTGAAGCCAGGCTGGACAAAGGCCGCGGCCCGGTTGCGACCGTGCTGGTGCAATCCGGCACGCTCAAGGCGGGTGACGTGGTTCTGGCAGGTTCAACCTATGGTCGCGTACGCGCCATGCTGGACGAGAACGGCAAAACCATCAAGACCGCAGGCCCATCCATCCCGGTTGAAATTCAGGGCTTGACCGAAGTTCCGCAGGCCGGTGATGACTTCATCGTCATGTTGGATGAGCGCCGCGCTAGAGAGATTTCAACCTACCGCGCAGGCAAGTTCCGCAATACCAAGCTGGCCAAGAAGCAGGCCGCCAAGCTGGAGAACATGTTTGCCGACATCGGTGGTGGCGAGGTCAAGATGCTGCCCATCATCATCAAGGCCGACGTGCAGGGCTCGCAAGAAGCACTGGCCCAGTCACTGATCAAACTCTCGACCGACGAGGTCAAGGTGCAACTGGTGTACTCGGGTGTTGGTGGTATTTCAGAATCCGATGTCAACCTGGCGATTGCGTCGAAAGCCGTACTGATCGGCTTCAACACCCGTGCCGATGCACAGGCGCGCAAGCAGGCCGAGAACAACGGCGTTGACATTCGTTACTACAACATCATTTATGACGCGGTGGACGAGCTCAGAGCTGCCATGTCGGGCATGCTGACACCGGACAAAAAGGAAGAAGTCATTGGCAATGCCGAGATTCGCCAGGTGTTCAAGGTGTCCAAGATCGGATCGATTGCCGGCTGTATGGTCACGGCTGGTGTGGTTCGCCGCGCCGCCCGCCTGCGCTTGCTGCGCGAGAACGTGGTCGTCTTCACCGGCGAACTCGACTCACTCAAGCGCTTCAAGGACGATGCGAAAGAAGTCAAGGAAGGCTTCGAATGCGGCTTGAACGTCAAGGGTTACAACGACATCCAGGTTGGTGATGTCTTGGAGTTCTTTGAAATCCGTGAAGTGGCAAGGACGCTAGAGACGGCTTGATAGCGCCAAGAGCTTGAGCATGCGCAAAAAATCATCCACCCCCAATCGCGGCTTTCGGGTTGCCGATCAGATCCAGCGTGATCTGACGGAACTGATCGCGCGCGAACTGAAAGACCCTCGGGTCGGGATGGTGACGCTTCAGTCGGTTGAAGTAACGGCCGATTACGCGCACGCCAAGGTGTATTTCAGTGTGTTGGTCGGTGACCCGAAGGCGTGCGAAGAAGCCCTCAACCAGGCCGCCGGATTCCTGCGCAACGGCCTTTTCAAACGCCTGATGACGCACACCGTACCGACTTTGCATTTTCATTTTGACCGTACCACAGAGCATGCGGCCGACATGAACGCCCTGATTGCCAAGGCGGTTTCTTCTCGCGCGCAAGAGGACTAGGTCATGACGCAACTCCGCACAAAGGTGCAGAGGCGCCCTGTGCATGGGGTGTTGCTGCTCGACAAACCACTTGGCCTTTCCAGCAACCAGGCCTTGCAAAAGGCCAAGTGGC
>JBKJOH010000289.1:0-3049 GCA_046593295.1 Polaromonas sp.
CGTCAGTGGACGCTCCTGCGTCAGGACTATGCACGCCTACTCATCAACTCAACGCCACCATTTCTACAAAAAACGTCTCCTCAACGGCCGCTTCATGCGTCAAACCAAGAAGTTGGCCTTGACCATGGGCAGGCCGAGATTTCTGAGCATCGAAACCCGCAACCAGTAGTATGGCCCACCAAACTCTCAATAAACCGCCTCATGCCCACCCACATTAATCGGCACGATCTCACGCTCCGTCATCATCAGCTCCAGCGTGATGCGGTCACTGAGGTTGATGGACACGCTGTGCAGCCCTGCGAGTTTGCCTTTGAGCGCGTGCAGGCGCAGCGAAGGGTGATGCGGGTTGGCTTGCAGTAATTGCAGCGTTTTGGCGTACTGGCTGGCGGCGTTGGGGTGCTGGCGCAGAAAGCGGGCGGCGCGGCGGGTGTATTGATCGGTGAAGACGAGTTGCCAGGCCATTCACGCCGCCGTGCCAGTCGCGAGCTGGGCCAAACGCGCCATGTGCTGCTCCACGGACTCTTTGACGAAGCGGCCAGCGTCAAGGTCTGCTCGGGACTCAGCGAGTGCGGCCTCTAGCTCGCATTCGCGCAGCCACACGTATTGCGCGTGGCCCATGACGACGTATTTCACCTCGCCACGCACGGTAACGGAGGCCTCGGACTGGTCGGCTAACGCCCGCTCAATGGCCACAACGCCTTGGGTTTTGAGGGTGTTGGCTGCAATGGAGTTCATTTGAATCGCCTTGTTAATCGGATTATAAAGCGCATGATAAATCGTACTATAAAACGTATGATTCGTTTAATTCCACGCACGTTGCAGCGTGCGCACACGCCAGGACATCGCGGCGAATGACAATAGCCATGCTGCCACTCAAGCACCACGAACAATAAATAAGGAAGAACCCCCCATGTCATCCATCACCCTGCGCTTTCTAGCCGAACCCAGCACCGTCAACTTCGGCGGCAAGGTGCATGGCGGCACCGTTATGAAATGGATTGACGAGGCCGGTTACGCCTGTGCCACGCGCTGGGCCAAGCAGTACTGCGTCACAGTGTCGGTGGGCACGGTACGCTTTCAGCGGCCCATCAAAATTGGTGACCTGGTTGAAGTTGAAGCGCGCCTGGCCTATACCGGAAAGACCAGCATGAACATCTCGGTTGAAGTGCGGGCGGGCGACATCAAGACCGGCGAGCTACAGGTGATTACCGAATGCCTGGTGGTGTTTGTGGCGATTGATGCCGACGGCATGCCGCTGCCAGTGCAAACCTGGCGACCTGAAACGCCGGGCGATGTAGCGCTGGCGCAGCACGTTAAAAACCACCTTGACGCGGCGCGGCCCACGCAGCTGTGATCCTAGCTTTCAATGAAGGTTCACATGAAAAGCCATGCCCTGTCGGGCCGCGACTTGCTGGCCGCTTTGTTGGTGGTGTTTATTTGGGGCATTAACTTTGTCATCACCAAGTTTGCGCTGCGTGACTTCACGCCGTTTCAGCTGGGTGCTGTGCGTTTTGCCTTGGCGCTGTTTCCGCTGGCGCTCTTTATCAAGCCGCCGCGTATGCACTGGAAGTGGCTAGTGGGCTACGGCTTGTTGCAGGGCGTTGGGCAGTTTGGTTTGATGTTTACAGCGCTCAAGGTCGGTATGCCCGCAGCGCTGGCATCGGTGCTGCTGCAAACGCAGGTTTTTTTCACGGCGCTGTTTGGTTTTATTTTGCTGCGCGAGCGCGTCAGCAGGCAACTACAGACTGGCTTGGTGCTGGCTGCGCTGGGGTTGGTGTGCTTTGCGCTCAATTACGTTTTGCCCGGTGCCGGTGGCAGCGGTGCCAGTACGCTGGCGGGTTTTGTTTTCATTTTGTGCGCGGCGGCCATGTGGGCGGCGTCGAACATCGTGGCGCGGCGCGTGCAGCAGCAAAGCGGTGACTACTCGGCGCTGGCCTTTGTGGTCTGGAGCAGCGGCACGGCCATCGTGCCCTTCATGCTGCTCTCCTTCATGTTTGACGACCCCGCTACGCGCTGGCGCTGGCTTGATGCGGCGTGGACAAGCTGGTTGTCTGCGGCCTACCTCGGCTGGCTGGCCACGCTGGTCGGCTACGGCTTGTGGACAGGCCTGCTCAAGCGCCATCCGGCCAACAAGGTCGCGCCCTTCAGCCTGGGTGTGCCGGTGGTGGGCTTGGCGGCGGGCATGATCGTGCTGGGTGAGGTCATCACGCCGTGGCAGTGGGCTGGCATTGCGCTGCTGGTGGCCGCGCTGGTATGCGTAATGCTGGGCGGGCGACTGGCGGACTGGTTGGCCAGTTCATCGGCAAACTAGATACTATCAATTTAGGAGCTGCTCACGCCCGTTTTTAGGGGATCGCAGCCACTTTTGGCAGTCAAAAACGGGCATTTTTAAGTCCCTCAAGCTTTTAAAAACTCGGCCTTGCCGCCCAGCCAGCGTTCAATGTGCCGCTGCGCCAGCGCCGCATGGCCGTCGAGCATTCGCGGTGCCAGCGCGCGCGCCCAGGCCAGCCAGTCGGCATCTAGCGTCAGGTCTGCAAATCGTAGCAAGGGCGCACCTGACTGGCGCGCGCCCAAAAACTCGCCAGGGCCGCGAATCTCCAGATCACGCCGGGCAATCTCGAAGCCGTCATGGGTCTCGACCATCGCCTTGAGCCGGGCGCGCGCCATCTCGCCCAAACGCGGCGCATCACCCGTTGAATACAGCAGCACGCAGGCCGAAGCTGCCGCGCCGCGCCCGACCCGGCCACGCAGCTGGTGCAACTGGCTCAGGCCAAAACGCTCGGCGTGTTCAACCACCATCAGTGATGCGTTCGGCACATCCACACCGACCTCAATCACCGTAGTGCTGACCAGCACGCTCATCACGCCGTCGGTGAACAAAGCCATCACAGCTTTTTTCTCGGCCAGGGGCATACGCGAATGCAGCAGCCCGACCAGCACACCGGGCAGCGCTTCGGTAAGGGCCTCGTGCGTTTGCGTGGCGTTGACGAGGTCGATGGATTCACTCTCTTCAATCAACGGGCAGACCCAGTAGACTTGGCGGCCGTCA
>JBKJOH010000363.1:0-3163 GCA_046593295.1 Polaromonas sp.
GAAACGTGATGGTCGGGAAATCGGCACAAGAGTTCGAATCTCTTTCTCTCCGCCAGTCATGCCGATATTGTCAGGCATGGCTTACTGCGACAGAACCCTTTAAACCACTCAGGCACCCTTCCAAATTCTGATGACTGGCGGAGAGAAAGAGATTCGAACTCTTGTGCCGATTTCCCGACCATCACGTTTCCAACGTGCGCCCTTTGACCGCTCTGGCATCTCTCCAAAAATGGCGGAAGATTCAGGATTTGAACCTGAGTGCCGGGGATCTCCCGACCGCACTGCTTTCAAGGCAGGGACAATAGGCCGCTCTGTCAATCTTCCATATCTGGTGCCTCAGCGGGGATTCGAACCCCGAAAAGCCCTGGTTCTAAGCCAGGTAGGTGTACCAATTTCCACTAGCCACCGAGGCAAATATCTGGTGTCCCAAGCCGGGTTCGAACCGGCACGCCTGAAGGCGCCAGATTTTAAGTCTGGTGCGTATACCGATTCCGCCATTGAGACAAACGACTTGGTGCCGTGACAAGGAATCGAACCTTGGACGCCAGCGCCTTCAACGCTGCGCTCTACCTACTGAGCTATCACGGCAAAACTGGCGTTCCGCAGGGGAGTCGAACCCCTGGCTTCCTCCTAGACAGGGAGGCACTCTGGCCACTGAGTTAGCGGAACGCAAAAATGGTGGAAATGACAGGCATCGAACCTGCAACCTACTGCGTGCAAGGCAGTCGCGCTCCCGATTGAGCTACATCCCCGGAAAATTGACAGGAAAAATATGGTGCTTCCTTCCAGACTTGAACTGGAATGCCTTGCGGCGCCAGCCCCTCAAGCTGGTGCGTCTACCGATTTCGCCAAAGGAGCGGCGTGCTGGTGGATTGCCAGGGAGTTGAACCCCGTATGCCCTAAGACGCCGGATTTACAGTCCAGTGCAGTCGCCAATGCTGCTCGCAATCCATGTCTGGTGCCTCACCGTCGATTCGAACGACGTACCCCCGGCTTCGTAGGCCAGTGCTCTATCCAAATGAGCTAGTGAGGCGAAAAATATGCTGGTGCGCGTAGACGAAATCGAATCGCCGACCCTCGGTTTCGAAGACCGATGCTCTGTCCTGCTGAGCTATACGCGCTTGATGAACGGCGGAATGTGTCGGATTCGAACCGACGGGCCGCTTGTCGCAACCACGGCTTAGCAAGCCGCCACCTTGGGCCTCTCGGTCAACATTCCTCAAATCTGGTTGCTCAGGCTGGTGCTGACCCAGCCACCAACGCCTTATGAGGGCGCTGCTCTACCGCTGAGCTACTGAGCAATAAATCTCCGGTTACGAGTTCCGGTGCTTCTCAATTTTTGAAGCCGGTTTCCACGAGCTCAGCCCATGACGGCGAACCCACTTCTTTACTGGTTGCGGAAGTGCGAATCGAACGCACGTCAATACGGCTTATGAGACCGTTTGGGCTACCAGCAGCCTTCCCGCGATAAACAGGTGGTCGGCGTACAAGGATTCGAACCTTGGACCCCCTGGTCCCAAACCAGGTGCGCTACCAGACTGCGCCACACGCCGATAAAAAATCTGGCATCCCCTGAAGGAATCGAACCTTCACCTACGGTTTTGGAGACCGTCGATCTGCCAATTGAACTAAGGAGATGCAAAAATTGGAGTCACGTGCGGGAATCGAACCCGCATCTTCTCCGTGAAAGGGAGATGTACTAACCGTTAGACCAACGTGACAAAATTGGAGCCCGGGGCGACGTGTCGAACGCGCGACCTGCTGAGTACAAAACAGCTGCTCTACCACCTGAGCTACTCGGGCAAAAAAACATTTTCAAAAACAACCCTGGCAGACCGTGATGGATTTGAACCACCGAATGCCGGGATCAAAACCCGGTGCCTTACCACTTGGCGAACGGCCTGTATAAAAACATCTATTTCGGCTGTGTCTGTACGCGAGTGGCCGGCATGAAGCCGAACCAGGATCTCTCGCCGCACACGAACTGGGCCCAGCTTTCGTGCACATCCCGGCAGCCCATCCCCGTGGGCGTACATTGCCGGTGCCGTACGGGCACACTCGAAATGGAGCGGATGAAAAGTATCGAACTTTCGTCCTCAACCTTGGCAAGGTTGCGCTCTACCACTGCGCTACATCCGCAATTTCTGCAAGCGTGTGACGATCCAGTAGTTGTCATCACACTTGCGTTGAATTTTTAAAGATCAAATGGCCACGGACGATGCTGCGGTCACTGCTGGGTTGCCAGCTCTGATGCAGCGCCTGCCGCATCAAAAGTAAAGGGTTAAAACAAAAAGGCCCGGAACCTTTCGGTGTCCGGGCCTTAACTCTGTGATGAGTTTGAGGGTGCTGAATCTTCAGCTTCTCCCTCGGCCCGAATAAGAATCCTCGCTACCAAACCACTGCTTGGGCATGGACACCAGAACGCCATTCGACAAACTATTCGTGGTCTGTGTTGCCGCCGGTGACCGATAGCTCTCAATATGCGAAGCGCCAGCACGCACAACACCACCTGCACAGCGAAGTGCAAGTCGTTTGAATGTGGCAGCTAAAGTTCTCATGATGAAAGTTGAAGGTTTGTATTTCAGGTAACGCATCAGCAAAACAACTTGCCGACTTGTGCGATGGGTTGAACTGTAAAGATTCTTTACCGACCTGTCAATCGGTCTGCGATAATTATTTTTTTCTACGTTGCATATTTGCAAATTCCCTCTCATGGCCATCACCCCGGACAACATCACTGCAGCGAGAAGATCCAATCTCAAATTGCTTTTCAGCCTTTATGTTGAAGCGCAAGTTGCGGCTGGTGCTGACTTGAAGGGCTTGAAGCAAACTTTTGCAGAGTCGTTGCAAATCAGTCCTTCGAGATTTAGTCAGCTGCTCTCGTCGCGGCCCGTTGGCAATCAGTTGGCCAGGCAACTGGAGGCATTGCAGGGTAAGACGCTCGGGTGGCTGGATGCGATCCATGGCGAGCTTGCAGCCACGCCAGCAGAAGATGCCTTCATTGAGCTGTGCCGACGCGCATGGCTCACCCAGGATGCAAAAGGGCGCCGTGCCCTACGCCAAATGGTGACTCTAAACCATCCCCATGCCTGAAGGCGCAGCAGGGATACCCGCAGGTCGTGAAATTCTTGCATAGTCGCTTGGGCTAAACAAGGATTTTCCC
>JBKJOH010000116.1:0-11742 GCA_046593295.1 Polaromonas sp.
CAAAAAGTGTGGCCGTATGCGTGACTGCAACTCCTGTAGCCGCGCAGCCGTAGCGGCAGGGGTACGCGCCTTGGCACGCCAAAACAGGCCAGCCAGCAACATGCTTGATAACAGCGCGCCGGCAAAGGCACTGGCCCACCATGGCGCGCCCTGCTGGCCCGTCAGCCCCATCAATGCCAGCAGGCCGCAGCCATACAAACCGGCCACCGCGCCCAGCGCAATGCCGGCTGCCCATTGGTAGCGAGGTGCCAGCTTCGTCAACCGGGTTTTAAGACCGCAGGCGGCAATCAGCCAGCCCAGCGTGGCGGGCAACACAGCGCCGGTCAGCAATGCAAACCACATCAGCCAGTCCATCGGCTGAACAGCGCTGAACATGGCCACTACCCCGGCTACCACCTCGACAAACAGCACAGCGCGCAATACCACACCCACATGACAAGCATCAAACATGCTCACCCGTGCAGTCTGTACCGGGTTGGCTTCTTCGCCGCCCGTTAACGGGCCATGCAGCGTGGATTCTGCAAACAAATGGCTGTCGGCGCTTGGCTTCATGGGGTAGATAAAATCACTACTGGTGTTTCGGGTGAGGGTTTAATTGAGTATTGCACCGAACACTGCCCAAAAGAAAGCTTATGTGAACCAACTCGATAAAAAGTCCCAAGCCTGGTCTGCCCTGTTTTCGGAGCCCATGAGCGACCTCGTCAAGCGCTACACGGCCAGCGTGTTTTTCGACAAGCGTTTGTGGCAGGCCGACATCGCGGGTTCACTCGCCCACGCTGACATGCTGGCAGCGCAAAACATCATCAATGAAGATGACCACGCGTCGATCAGACAAGGCATGGCGCAAATCATCAGCGAGATCGAGTCCGGTGCGTTTGAATGGAAGCTGGATCTTGAAGACGTACACCTCAACATCGAAGCGCGCCTGACGCAGATTGCTGGCGATGCCGGCAAGCGGCTGCACACCGGGCGAAGTCGCAATGACCAGGTAGCGACTGACGTGCGCCTGTGGCTGCGCGGCGAGATTGATTTGATGACTGGCCTGCTGACAGACCTGCAAAAGGCGCTGGTCGATATTGCAGACAAAAATGTTGAAGTCATACTGCCCGGCTTTACACACTTGCAGGTTGCACAACCGGTGAGCTTTGGCCATCACATGCTGGCCTATGTTGAGATGTTTGCGCGTGATGCAGCGCGTATGGCGGATGTGCGCAAGCGCGTCAACTTTCTGCCACTGGGTGCTGCCGCGCTGGCAGGCACCAGCTACCCGCTGGACCGTGAGCGTGTCGCCAAAACGCTGGGCATGGTTGACGAACAGGGCCAGAGTTGCGTTTGCCAGAACAGCCTGGACGCAGTCAGTGACCGCGACTTCGCCATCGAATTCACCGCCGCCGCCAGCATTTGTATGGTGCATGTCAGTCGCATGAGCGAAGAACTGATTTTGTGGATGAGCCAGAACTTTGGCTTCATCAACATCGCTGACCGCTTCACCACCGGCTCGTCCATCATGCCGCAGAAGAAAAACCCGGACGTACCCGAGCTGGCACGCGGTAAAACAGGTCGCGTGGTCGGCCATTTGATGGGCCTGATTACGCTGATGAAGGGCCAACCGCTGGCCTATAACAAAGACAACCAGGAAGACAAAGAACCGCTGTTTGACACGGTTGACACACTGAAAGATACACTGCGCATTTTTGCCGAGATGGTGGGCGGCATCACCGTCAAGCCAGAGGCCATGGAGCGCGCCGCACTGCGCGGCTATGCCACAGCGACCGACCTGGCCGACTACATGGTCAAAAAAGGTCTGCCTTTCCGTGATGCGCACGAGGCAGTGGCGCACGCCGTCAAAGCCGCGATTTCGCATAACGTTGATTTGTCTGAATTGCCGCTGGAAGTGCTAAAAACATTCAACCCGAAAATCGAAAAAGATGTCTATGACGTGCTGAGTCTGCGGGGTTCGCTGAATGCTAGAGACACGCTGGGCGGTACGGCACCGGCGCAGGTGCGGCTGCAGATTGCGCGGCACAGGACACGGTTGGCTTGACCTTTTTAAGCACGGCCTAATCCCGCACGACCATACTGTGGCGACTTAGGAACTACCCATGCGTTTATTGCTGGTTGAAGACGATGCCATGATTGGCGAGACGGTACTGCACCTTCTGCGCACCGAGCACTATGCCGTTGACTGGGTGCGCGACGGTGCTATGGCCGACCAGGCGCTGCGCAGCGCCGAATACGACTTGGTGCTGCTTGACCTGGGCCTGCCCAAGCGTGACGGGCTGGAGGTGCTGCGTGCATTACGCAGCCGACGCAGCAGCGTGCCCGTGCTGGTTGCCACGGCACGCGATAGTGTCAGTGACCGCATTGCAGGGCTGGACGCCGGAGCCGACGACTATGTTGTCAAACCCTATGACACCGACGAACTGATGGCCCGCATACGCGCCCTGCTGCGCCGCAGTGCGGGCCGCGGCGAACCGGCTTTTGAACACAAGGGCGTCAGCCTGAACCCGGCCACACGCGAAGCAACGCTGAACGGCCAGGCCGTGCAGTTATCGGCCCGCGAATGGGCCGTGCTGGAGCCGCTGATTGCACGGCCCGGCGTGGTGCTGTCGCGACTGCAGCTTGAAGAAAAACTGTTTAGCTGGAAAAACGATGTCAGCAGCAATGCGGTAGAGGTCTACATTCACGGCGTACGTAAAAAGCTGGGTAACGACATCATTCAAACCGTGCGCGGACTTGGCTATTTAGTGCCCAAAGAATGAATACCGATAAAACAGCGAAAAGCGTGGAGACGAAATCCGTGCGCCGCGCCGGGCCGCCCCAAGCAAGCACAGCCCCCTCGGGGGGCAGTGCATTACACGAAGTGAAAAACGTGGGGGCTCAACATTCTTTGCGCGCGCGACTTTTGTGGTTCGTACTTCTTCCGATACTGCTGGTGACGGTACTCCAGGCCATCACCGCCTACCGTGGCGCGCTGAAACAGGCTGATGCGATGTTTGACGACCATTTGCAGCAGGTTGCACGCTCGATGCAACGCAGTGTCGAGATGGGTGCGCCGCTGGGTATGCCGCTTGAAGAAGGCACTGGCGATGATGCTGTGTTTGATCTGTATGTACAAATCTGGGGGCAGGACGGCACGCAGTTGTTTCGCTCTACCCGGTCTGCCCTGCCGCCGCGCGCTGTGCTGGGGTTTTCCGACGTGCAAGCCAATGGCAGCCGCTACCGTGTTTACTCACTGCAAACGCCGCTGCAAACCGTGCAGATAGCGCAAGACCGCAGTGCCAGGGCGGCCCGCGCCCAGGCCTTGGCGCTCAAGGCAGTTCTGCCTTTTGCTTTGCTCACGCCGCTTCTGATGCTGGCGGTCTGGTGGGTTATCACCCGGTCTCTAGCACCGATAGAGCGTGCACGCCGCCAGGTGGCCCAGCGCGCTGCTGATGATTTTTCGCCGCTAGCCAGTGACGACCTGCCAGACGAGGTACGCCCGCTGGTAGATGAGCTCAATCTCCTGTTTAACCGGGTACGTGAAGCGTTTGATGTACAAAAAAACTTTGTGGCAGATGCCGCGCATGAGCTACGCTCGCCGCTGACGGCGCTCAAGCTGCAGGCACAGGCGCTGCGGCGCACTGACGAAACCGATAACAGCCCGGCAACGCGCGATGCGGCGGTCATCCGTCTCAATCAGGGCATAGACCGTACCATTCGTCTGGTCGAACAGCTTTTAATTCTGGCGCGTGAAGAAGCCAGCTGCAGCTCGCCCGGATTTGAGCCGGTTGATCTGTTGGCTACCGTGCGACTTGCAGTGGCTGACATGCTGCCGCAAGCCCAGCTCAAACGGATAGATCTGGGCCTGGTGCAGAGCGAGACAGCATGGGTGCGGGGTCAGTCTGAAGCATTGCGCATGGCACTGCGTAACCTGCTGGACAACGCCATTAAATACACGCCAACTGGTGGCCAGATCGACATCAGCATTGAAGTTGTGAATGGGCAAGCGCTGCTGGCGGTGGACGACAGCGGCCCCGGCATATCGCCGGACGCACGCCCTCGCGTATTTGACCGTTTCTTCAGGGCTGGCGATGCTTTGCTAGAGACCGGTAGCGGGCTAGGCTTGGCGATTGTCAAAACCATCGCTGGCAGGCATGGCGCAACTTTGCGACTTGACCAGTCCGCCCGCCTGGGCGGGCTGCGTGCAGAGCTGCGTATGGCGCTGGCAACGCCAATAGCAGCGTTAACGCTGTCGAGCAGTAGCTAGCATGCTGACCACAGTAGGTGACCACCCGGTTGCATGGCTGGTGCATGTCGCATTCGTACTGGCAGGGCTGCTCATCTACGTGATGGGCACCCATGCCAGCGGCCAGCGCCGCCACCCCTCGGCCGCGCTAGCCTGGGTTTTGACCATCACGCTGCTGCCGTACCTGGGGTTACCGCTTTACATTCTGCTGGGTACCCGCAAGTTCGCCCGACCGACGCGCAAAGCCCTGCCAGCCCTGACAGCATTTAGCCCGCATGAATCCGACCTGCAACGCTGCGCCATCGCCACACTGGAAGGCATGGGTCTGGCACCACCGACGGCCAACCAGGACATACGCTTTCATGGCGATGGACAGGCAGCGTGGGACGAACTCGCGGCCCTGATAGGCGGCGCGCAGCACACGCTCGATATCTGCACATTCCTGCTCGCCAACGATGCCACGGCCACGCATGTGGTGCGCCTACTTGAAGAGCGGGCACTTGCTGGCGTGCGCGTCAGGCTGCTGCTTGATGCGTTTGGTAGTTGGGGAACTTCGCGCATCAAGGTACGCCGCTTGCGCGCTGCCGGGGTCCAGGTGCATTGGTACATGCCCTTGCTGCACAACCCGCTGCGTGGTCGGGTCAATCTGCGCAACCACCGCAAGCTGGTCATTGCTGACAACCAACGCCTGTGGAGTGGCGGGCGCAATCTTGCGGCAGAGTATTTCACGGGCAAACGCCATCAGCCGCCATGGATCGATCTGAGTTTCAGCATAGACGGCCCGCTTGCAGAACAGGCGCAAGAGCTGTTCAACAGTCAATGGCCGCATGGCCGGGAAGCAGATAAATCAGATGGGTCAGACCATCACATGGCCGTAGAACCGTCGGCAAGGGGAGATTCAACCATCACCGAAACGGATCAACATCGCGCTCAAATGGTGCCCAGCGGCCCCGACCAATCCGAAGACACCTTTTATGACCTGCTGCTGACGGCCTTGTACCGCGCCGAGCAGCGGGTACGCGCTGTCACGCCTTACTTCGTTCCCGATGACGCACTGCTGACAGCGCTATGCCTTGCCGCACGGCGCGGCGTGCAGGTGGAGCTGGTGGTGCCAAGGCACTCCAATCACCGGCTGGCTGACATTGCGCGCGCCCGTGCGCTGCGTGATTTGGTGGCTGCCGGTGGCCGCGTACTTCTCGCACCCGGCATGGTGCATGCCAAGGCCATCCTGGTAGACGATGCCCTGGCTTTGTGTGGATCACTCAATCTGGATTCGCGCAGCCTGTTCCTGAACTTCGAGTTGATGATGGTGTTTTATTCCAGCGAAGATATTGCCGCCCTCTCGCACTGGATGGATGCCAACTTCAGCAACCTGAAAGACCTGCAGCCGGTGCAGCCTTCGCTACTTCGCGACACTGGCGAAGGACTGGTACGCTGGTTGGGTTTTCAAATTTAAGCTCCGCTTAAGACTGCAACTTCATAGTTCAGTGACTGGCACCGATGCGTGCCTCCAACTGAAGGATGAATCCCATGAAATCTGTAGCCCTGAAAAACACGTCCCTGGTGGCAGCCCTGTTGATGGCGGGTGCCATTGGTGGCGCTGGCGTAGGCGCATTCAACACCCTGCACTCGCCTGCACTTGCCGCGCCCAGTGCGCTGGTATCCAACGCCGCAACTGGCGGCATCACATCAACGGCCGCCCTGCCCGACTTTCCGCAGATTACCGAGCGCTATGGCCCGGCTGTTGTCAACATCAGTGTGACCGGCACCACCAAGGTGTCCGACGATGCGTCGTTAGACCAAGGTGATGACGAAGACGCGCGCGTTGATCCATTTCTTGAATTCTTCCGCCGCTTTCAGCAAGGCCCGGGCGCAGCCCCCGGCCAGCGCCGTGGCGCGCCACAGGAAGTGCCCATGCGTGGCCAGGGCTCGGGCTTTATCGTCAGCAGCGACGGCATTATTTTGACCAACGCCCACGTTGTTAAAGACGCCAAAGAAGTCACCGTCAAGCTGACCGACCGCCGCGAGTTCCGCGCGAAAGTATTGGGGTCAGACCCCAAGACCGACGTGGCCGTGCTGCGCATTGATGCGAAAAACCTGCCCGTCGTCAGCATTGGCAAAACCAGTGACCTGCGCGTTGGCGAATGGGTGCTGGCGATTGGCTCGCCCTTTGGTTTTGAAAACACCGTTACCGCCGGCGTGGTGAGTGCCAAAGGTCGCTCGCTGCCTGACGACAGCGCCGTGCCCTTCATCCAGACCGACGTGGCCGTCAACCCCGGCAACTCGGGTGGCCCGCTGTTCAACGCGCGCGGTGAAGTCGTCGGCATCAACTCGCAAATCTACAGCCGCAGCGGTGGCTACCAGGGTGTGTCGTTTGCCATCCCGATTGACATTGCCAGCAAGATCAAAGACCAGATTATCAGCACCGGCAAAGCAGAACATGCGCGCTTAGGCGTGGCGGTACAAGAGGTCAACCAGGCCTTTGCCGACTCCTTCAAGCTCGATAAACCCGAGGGCGCGCTGGTGTCCAACGTTGAAAAAGGTGGCCCTGCCGACAAGGCCGGTTTGCAGTCCGGCGACGTGATCCGCAAGGTCAATGGGCAGGCCATCGTGTCGTCAGGCGATCTGCCAGCGGTCATCAGCATGTCCGCGCCCGGCGACAGCGTGAAGCTCGAGATCTGGCGTCAGGGTTCGGCGAAAGAGATCACCGCACGGCTTGGCAACATCAATGACAAGGCTAACGCCAAGGTGGCAGATGTTGCTGGCAAGAAGGACTCGGCCAGCCAAGGCAAGCTGGGCCTGGCGCTAAGGCCATTGCAACCCGACGAGCAACAAGAGTTAGGCTTGGGCAGCGGCCTCGTCGTGCAGCAAGCCAACGGCCCAGCCGCCATGGCAGGCGTGCAGAGTGGCGACCTGTTGATTTCGATCAACGGCGTACCAGTTAAAAACATCGAGCAGGTGCGCAAGGCGGTTGCCGGTTCAAGCAAATCAGTGGCACTGTTGATTCAGCGCGGTGGCGACAAGATTTTTGTGCCTGTGAATCTGGGTTGAGATGCCTCACAGCGAGTCGGCGACTACCTCCCCTGTCAATTTTTTAACAGGGTGAGGTGCGCCGCTCGCTCGGCTGGCGTGGCCAGCAAGGCGCCGATGCCAGCGTCGAACGTGGCCAGCTTGGTTTGATGGCGAATAGCGGTTGCAAGCAACCATGCGTCGGTAATTTGCCGATGCCCCAACAAGCCACCAGTGCAGGCGGATTGAACCGCGCGCATATCGAAGTCAACGTTTAGATAGTGGTGCTTGGCATGCGCGGTGTTCAATGCCAGTAGTTTGACAACTTCACCGGCTTGCATGGCACTGCCCGAAAAAGCGGGCTGCAAAATGACGCGCACGAATGCAGATTGCGTAAAAGCGCAACTGGCCCACCCTTGAGCAGCATGGCCTTTGAACCAGCTATGCGCAGCGCTGTGATGGACATGGTTGCTCCAGCACAGGGCGATTAACACATTCGCATCCAGAAGAAACCGCGCCATTATTCTTCCATCAGTTCTTTGACCAATGCGTCGGTCACCGCTGGATGACCCGAGCCAGCAGGGGCTTCAAAAACCCAAATGCCGTGCTTCTTTTTCATGCTGACGTTGGACTGTTTGGCCTGGCCCAATCCCCGTTTGACCAGCTCAGACACCGCATCCCCGAGCTTGATGGCGCGGGCTGCAGCATAGTCAGACGCGGCTTGAAAAGCGTCGTCGTGCAAATTGAGGGTGGTACGCATGATGCCTGGGCCTTCACATTGATTCAATATTGCGATTATTGCATCAAACAAAATTTTGATGTAGCGCTACAAAAGGCCGGCATAGCCGAGCAGTTTTTAAAGGTAGGCACCAACGCCATCTACGCTTATGAACGCGCATGCGGCGTGCGCATGGGAAACGAAGCGATGGCCACGCGCGATATGGACTTGCTGTTTGACACTCCCCAGCGCACAGCCTTCGTCAGCACCTTGCACCGCCTCGACAGTTCGTTGTTGGCCGTACTGCGCAAGGCAGACCCGAGCTTTCGCGTGCTGCGAGCACGGCTTGCAGCACGTCGCCAATGCGCAAGCAAGGCCACCAACAACAGACGCGGCTGGCCTGTCTGACTTGTCGTTTTTCAGTTGCTACGCTTTTAATAGCTTCTTGCGCCCGTATTTGTTGGGCTGCAGCCACTTTTGATGCCGTAAAACGCGATTTCAAGCCGTCTGACACGCTTATTTTTGCCAAAGACGGGTGAAATCATTCAGCGCGTGCGTACCAATACCAGCGTGCGGTGTGGGGCATTCCCGGGGCACCCGCCTATGAAGTGCGACTGGTATGGCACAGCAGCACGGATGGTGACCCGTCGCATCAGTGGCTGCGTGCCTTGGTACAAAAACTGTTCAAGATGCTGGGATTGGCAACGCAAAAAGCTTGAACGGGATGACCAAATTTCAAACCGCCTGTTGATTGTCAAAATATTTTCAAACTTGCCTACGTGCAAGTTGGTTAGCATGACAGCAACAGGAAACAAGCCATGACCGTCATCACCAACATCGAAGATCTGCGCGTACTCGCCAAAAAGCGTGTACCGCGCATGTTTTACGACTACGCAGATTCAGGCTCGTGGACTGAAAGCACCTACCGCGCCAACTCCGAAGACTTCCAGAAAATCAAGTTGCGCCAGCGCGTCGCCGTGAACATGGAAAACCGCAGCACCGCCACCAAAATGGTGGGGGTGAACGTGAAGATGCCGGTATGCATTGCGCCCGTGGGCCTGACTGGTATGCAAAGTGCAGATGGCGAGATCAAGGCGGCCAGGGCGGCAGAAAAGTTTGGCATTCCATTCACGCTGTCGACCATGAGCATCTGCTCTATTGAAGACGTTGCCGCGCACACCAGCGCACCTTTCTGGTTTCAGCTCTACATGATGCGTGACCGCTCGGCCATGACGGCGATGATAGAGCGCACCCGCGCCGCAGGTTGCAGCGCATTGGTGCTCACGCTAGACCTGCAGGTTATTGGTCAGCGTCACAAAGACCTGAAGAACCACCTGCGCGCCTCGGTCATTCCATCGCTCGGCAATCTCTTCAACATGGCCAGCAAGCCACGCTGGTGCCTGGGCATGATGGGCACCCGGCGCCACACGTTTCGCAATCTCGTCGGCCACGTCAAAGGGGTCAGCGATATGAAATCGCTCGCCGCCTGGACCAACGAGCAGTTTGACCCTAGCCTGTCATGGGCCGACGTGGCGTGGGTCAAGGCCCAATGGGGCGGCAAGCTGATCCTGAAGGGGATTCAGGATGTGGAAGATGCGCGCCTCGCCGTGGCCAGCGGTGCGGATGCCATTGTGGTGAGCAACCATGGCGGCCGACAGCTCGATGGGGCGCAGAGCAGCATCAAGGCCTTGCCGAACATTGTGGCGGCCGTCGGCTCGCAAATTGAGGTGTGGATGGACGGCGGCATCCGCTCCGGGCAAGACGTACTCAAGGCCTGGGCGCTGGGTGCTCGCGGCACCATGATTGGCCGCGCTATGGTCTATGGCCTGGGTGCCATGGGCGAAGAAGGTGTGACCAAGGCGCTGCAAATCATCCACAAGGAACTCGACATCACCATGGCGTTTTGCGGCCACACCGACATCAACACCGTGGACAAGAGCATCTTGCTGCCGGGTACCTACCCGGTCTGATTCACCCGCCCGGACCAGGGCATGGTCATGGTTGCCTCATGACACGGCAAAATCAGACCATGCCTTCCATACGCCGCATCGCCCACCTCGACATGGACGCATTTTTTGCGTCTGTAGAGTTGCTGCGCTACCCGCAGCTCAAAGGCTTGCCGGTGGTGATTGGCGGTGGGCGACGCAAGGTCGATGACGCGCTTGCCGCCGCCCAACCCGAGCGTGCGCTGCGCTTTATTCCGGTCACCAGCTTTCCCCTGCTCAAGGGCTATGTGGGCCGGGGCGTGATAACCACTGCCACCTATGCAGCGCGGCAGTTCGGCGTGGGCTCGGCCATGGGCATGATGAAGGCTGCCAAATTGTGTCCGCAGGCGATTGTGCTGCCGGTGGATTTTGATGAGGTAAGGCGCTTCTCGCGCCTGTTCAAAAGCACGATTGCCGAGATCGCACCCGTGATTCAAGACCGGGGCATTGACGAGGTGTATATCGACTTCACCGATGTACCCGGCGGCCAGCGTGAAGGTGGCCGCGTGCTGGCGCGGCTGATACAGAAAGCGGTATTTGACGCGACCGGCCTGACCTGCTCCATCGGCGTGGCACCCAACAAACTCATCGCCAAGATGGCCAGCGAGTTCAACAAGCCGAACGGCATTTCTATCGTTTATGAGGCTGATGTGCAGGGCAAAATCTGGCCCCTCAATGTGCGCAAGATCAACGGCATAGGCCCCAAGACGGGCGAGAAACTGGCGCGGCTGAACATCCACACCATAGCCGAGCTGGCGGCGCAGGAGCCTGCCTTCCTGATCCAGAATTTCGGCAAGGCTACCGGCGCCTGGATGATGGATGCCGCCTGGGGCCGGGACGACAGGCCGGTAGAAACGATAAGCGAGCCCGTCAGCATGAGCCGCGAAACTACCTTTGCCAGAGACCTGCATTCGGTACGCGACAGGACCGAGCTGGGTGCCATCTTTACCTCGCTGTGCGACAAGCTGGGCGAAGACCTGCAGCGCAAGGGCTATGCCTGCAAAACCATAGGCATCAAGCTGCGCTACGACGATTTCAAAATCGCAACCCGCGACCAGACAGTGGAGGCCGCCACCTTCGATGGCAAAACCATTCGGCGCATTGCAGGCCTGTGTTTGAAGCGCGTGCCGCTGGAGCAACGCCTGCGCTTGCTGGGTGTACGGGCCAGCAATCTCATCAAGCTGGGTGATTTGGCTGAACCACCGCTGACGCTATAGATAGAAATGAACACCCTAGCAGCCTGTCGGACTTTGGGAGCATCGGCTGCAAAAGCGCCGCAGCGGTCCATTTTTCACCGGCTTTTTGTCCCATAGCTGGGCTATGGGACTGAAAATCCGGCAAAAACTGTTCTCGCTGGGGCTCTTTTTCGCTATCGATGCCCAAAGCCCGACAGGCTGCTAGGAGATTGTCGATTTCACATTGTGATAATCGATGCGCATCCGGTCAAATAAAATGGCTTATGACAATGTCATTACGATCTGCTACAGTCACAACTCCTCAAGGAGAAATCCGAATGAATGCAGTCACCGAAGTAAAGCGCGAAACGCTCAACATCCGCATAAAACCTGAAGTTCGAGATCTCATTGATCGCGCAGCGAAGTCTCGTGGAAAAAATCGCACCGACTTCATTTTGGATTCTGCTCGTCTTGCTGCAGAAAATACACTGCTCGACCAAGTGATCATGGCGGTAGATCCAGCGGCATACGACCAGTTCCTCGCCCGATTGGATATGCCACCCAATCCGAATGAGCGACTCCGCAAGACCATGCTGACACCGGCACCTTGGGACAAGAAATGAAATT
>JBKJOH010000145.1:0-4057 GCA_046593295.1 Polaromonas sp.
CGACCCGGCAAAGCCGGTTCCGCGGCCCCTGCTTGGTGGGAAACTCATCCACGCTTGCTGTTTCGCGTTATCTAACCCATTGAAAGCATCCCTGTGATCACGATTGCTTTGTCCAAAGGCCGCATTTTTGATGACATCTTGCCGCTGCTGAAAACAGTCGGCATCGAAGTCCTCGACGATCCTGAAAAATCCCGCAAGCTGATTCTGGACACCAACCAGCCGGATCTGCGCGTGGTGCTGGTGCGCGCAACCGATGTGCCAACCTATGTGCAGTACGGCGGTGCCGACTTGGGTGTGGTCGGCAAAGACACGCTGATTGAATCCGGCAGCCAGGGTTTGTATCAACCGCTGGACCTGCAAATCGCCAAGTGCCGCATCAGCGTGGCGGTGCGTCAGGGCTTTGATTACGCCGCTGCGGTGAAGCAGGGCTCGCGCCTAACGGTTGCTACCAAATATGTGGTCATTGCGCGCGATTTTTTCGCCTCCAAAGGCGTACACGTTGACCTTATCAAGCTCTATGGCAGCATGGAGCTTGCGCCGCTGACGGGCCTGGCCGACGCGATTGTTGATCTGGTGTCCACCGGCAGCACGCTCAAGGCCAACCACTTGATTGAAGTTGAGCGCATCATGGACATCAGCTCGCACCTGGTCGTGAACCAGACCGCGCTCAAGCTCAAACAAGCGCCGATTCGCAAGATCATTGATGTGTTTGCTGCTGCGCTTAATAAGTAGCCGTTAACCAGTAGATTGATTTTAATGCTATGACTTTGATAGCTTCTCCAGCCCGTCTTTCAACGGCTTCAAGCACTTTTGAGGCGAAATTCAAGGCGCGTCTGCATTGGTCAGCCGACACCGATGCAGCCATTGAGCAGCGCGTGGCCGATATCTTGCGCGATGTGCAAACACGCGGCGACGCTGCCGTGCTCGAATACACCGCACGGTTTGACGCTCTGGATGTCAAAACTATTGAAGCACTGGAGCTGACACAGGCCGAGTTAAAAGCAGCTTTTGAATCCATCCCAAACGAACAGCGCGATGCGCTCGAAGCCGCAGCCAGACGTGTGCGCAGCTATCACGAGGCACAAAAAAAGGCCAGCGGTGATAGCTGGAGCTACCGTGATGAAGACGGCACACTCTTGGGCCAAAAAGTCACGCCGCTTGATCGCGTTGGTATTTACGTGCCTGGCGGCAAGGCGGCCTACCCATCGTCGGTGTTGATGAATGCAATCCCTGCGCATGTGGCCGGTGTGGGTGAAATCATCATGGTCGTGCCTACGCCAGGGGGCCTAAAAAACGCCTTGGTTTTGGCTGCAGCCTACATCGCTGGCGTAACGCGTGCCTTTACCATCGGCGGTGCGCAGGCCGTGGCAGCCCTTGCGTATGGCACGCAGACGGTACCCAAGGTCGACAAGATCACCGGCCCTGGCAACGCCTATGTTGCGAGCGCGAAAAGGCGCGTGTTCGGTACCGTGGGCATAGACATGATCGCCGGCCCGTCAGAAATTCTGGTGCTGGCCGACGGTACAACGCCTGCCGACTGGGTGGCCATGGATTTGTTCAGCCAGGCCGAGCATGACGAACTGGCACAAAGCATTTTGTTGTGCCCTGATGCCGCTTATATAGACGCAGTGCAAGCGGCGATCAATCGCCTGCTGCCGCAAATGCCGCGCGCAGCGATCATTGCCAAATCGCTCAATGGCCGCGGCGCGCTCATCCACACCCGCAGCATGATAGAAGCCTGCGACATCAGCAACCGCATTGCGCCAGAGCATTTGGAAGTGAGCAGCCGTGACCCACATAAGTGGGAGCCGCTGCTCAAACACGCCGGCGCGATATTTCTCGGCGCTTACACCAGCGAGTCTTTAGGCGACTATTGCGCCGGCCCCAACCATGTGTTGCCGACCAGCGGCACCGCGCGCTTTAGCTCACCGCTGGGTGTGTACGACTTTCAAAAGCGTAGCAGCATCATTGAAGTCAGCGAACAGGGCGCACAAACGCTGGGGCGTATTGCCTCAGTGCTGGCGCACGGCGAAGGCTTGCAGGCACATGCACGCGCAGCGGAGATGCGCCTTCGTTAGTGCTCTGCGGAGATGCGCCTTCGTTGACAGTTTGGCGAAGATGCGCATGTTGTTGCAGCCATCGACTGAGTTGAGGGCACCTCTAGAAATTCAGATTTTCGGGATGAAATGCTAGGCGGACGGAACGCAGCAACCGGAACGTACTTCGGTACGTGAGGATTGCGAGTACCGCCCAACGACGCAGTTCGCCCGAAAAATGAATTTATAGAGGTGCCCTTGAGCAGGGTGTAGTCAGCTTGTAGCTGGTGCTGGTTGCACCACCACTTTGCTGCTTGAAACAATTTGGCGAAAAGCCTCGCTGCTGTTGGCCCAGTCCATCACATCGACGCGGATGGTCATGTCTGACGACTCAAACGCGTGGGTAATGTCGGCCAGTTGCGCTAGCGACAAAGGTTGCGACGTGATGAGTGCCAAGTCCAAGTCAGAGTAGGGCTTTGCATGGCCGCTGGCCCGTGAGCCAAAGGCCCAGACTTCCAGGTGGGGCACCTGAGCAGCCAGGATGCGCTTGGCTTGCAGCCAGTCTTGCTCTGAGATTTGGATGGGTGGCGTCACGCTGAAGTCAGTTGCTGGTGCTTCGGGCCAGCAAGCGTTGCAACAGCGCCTTGGCCTCTTGCAAAAACTGTGGTGCAACTGCAAACACCGCTTCTGCCTTGGCGGCATCGTACGTGTGGTTGCTGTCGGTACGTGCCTGGCGATAGGTTTTCCAGGCACTCCAATCCGATCTCAATAAACCCCGCTCATTGCCCAGCCGTATCAGGCTTTGGAAGGTGGCCAAGTCCAGCTCTGCAGGGCTGGCCTCGGTCGCTTCCAAATGCCGTTTGAGCATCTTCCAGCTGAGTTCGTACGTGAATTCAAAGCACTGAATAACCGAGTTCCGCAACTGTTCACGCAGGCCCGCATCTGCCAGCGCGGCAGGCGAGTGTGCGTAGGCCAGGCTTTTTTCCAGCTGGGCAATAGCGTTGGCAAACGGTGTGTAGTCGAGGGGCACAGTGGGTGATGTAGGTTTGATGCAATTACAACAGTTGCTGGCAGCCGTCTATTTTTCTTGAGGGTACCGTCAGCGCGGTTGAAAGCTGTTGCGTATTCTACAAGCGCGAAGCGAAATGCATGACCAACTAGCGGCACCGCGCGCTTCAGTTCACCGCTGGGCGCGTACGACTTTCAAAAGCGCAGCAGCATCATTGAAGTCAGCGAACAGGGCGCGCAAACGCTGGGGCGCATTGCGTCAGTGCTGGCGCATGATTTGGAACTCGTGGGCCTTGACCAGATTCCATGCACGATCCCACAGTTCACCCCAGTGGTCCATGCCGCCTTCGTCCGCAACGTCCATGCCATACTTTATGAACACTTCATGGAGCACCATGTTCGCATTGCAAAAATCATGCGAATGACAAATGTTTGGGCTTGTCTGCGACCTGTTTCTGAGCACGACCTCCGTCATCTCCTCGGGCGTCAAAGAGGAGTGCAAGGCTTGGCTGAATTCAAGGGCAAGTCAGCCAAGATGCGCTCAAAAATGCGGGACCCCCCATGAGTGGAATTGAGCATTCCCTTGACGTTCTCCATGACGAAGACTGCTGGACTGAACTCCTGAATGATCCGTAGATACTCTTGGTAAAGGAAGTGACGCTTGTCGCTCTCGAACGCTTCGGGATCTTTGCCACGAAGCCGAGCTCTTCCCGCCAATGAATACGCTTGGCATGGAGGACCGCCGATCAGAACCCATTCAGTTTCATCTCCCAAGGCATCCTTTATCCAAGCATCAATTAGGGCGAAAGCCTATTAAAAATGTACGCAGACAGCTATGAAAGTGATAGCAACTTGAGTTCGACAAAGTTCAAGCCATGAAGCCGAAGCGGCGGGCATGCCATTCCAGAAACGCGGGTGCGGGTCCAAAGCGGTCCGGGAAACGGATGGGTTGCTGGTCGAAGCGCAGCAAACTCTCGGTGATGAAGCTGTCGCCTTTGTTGGCTTTGACTTTT
>JBKJOH010000353.1:0-6136 GCA_046593295.1 Polaromonas sp.
ATTGATGGCCACTGGGCCACGGTGGGCTCGTCCAACCTCGACCCCTTGAGCCTGCTGCTGGCGCACGAGGCCAATATGGTGGTTGAAGACAAGGTGTTTGCAGATAAGTTGCGCAGTAGTTTGTGTACTGCCATAGCCAACCACGGGCAGCGCCTTGACCCTGTGGCCTACAGCCAGCGCCCCTTGCGCCAACGCCTGCTGGATAACATAGCCTATACATTGATGCGGGTCGGTGTTTTCATCGCAGGCCAGCGCTACTGACAAGCATGACCAACAAGCGTTAATGAGGCAGAGCCAGTTTTGAGCAGGGCTGTTAATATCTTGCCATGCTTATGAAATCAGACACCTCATTGGCGGATGCTACCGAAGAAGGCGTTCCGGTCTCCGTCAAAATCCGCGAGCGCATCACGGCAGCCCGCAAACGCTTCAATGCCAACGACAACATTGCAGAGTTCATTGAGCCCGGCGAACTTAAAAAACTGCTGGATGAAGTTGAAGGCAAGATGAAGGGCGTGCTCGACAGCCTGGTGATAGACACCGAGCGCGACCACAACACCAACAATACCGCCCGCCGCGTAGCCAAGATGTACCTCAATGAGGTCTTCAAGGGCCGCTATGTCACAGGGCCTTCGATAACGGAGTTTCCTAACGCGGAGCACCTCAATGAGCTGATGATCGTCGGCCCCATCACCGTGCGCAGCGCCTGCTCGCACCACCTGTGCCCTGTCATTGGCAAGGTCTGGATAGGCGTTTTGCCCAATGAACACACCAACGTCATTGGTTTGTCAAAGTACGCGCGCCTGGCCGAATGGGTCATGGGGCGGCCGCAAATCCAGGAAGAGGCTGTGGTGCAACTGGCAGACCTGATTATGGAAAAAACCTCCCCTGACGGCTTGGCCATTGTCATGGAGGCCACGCATTTCTGCATGGGCTGGCGTGGCGTGCAGGACCTCGACAGCAAAATGATTAACTCCGTTATGCGCGGCGTCTTTTTGAAAGATGCCAATCTGCGTCGCGAGTTTTTATCTCTCATCCCCAAATAAAACAACGGCCAGTAAGGACACACCTCACATGCTAGTACGCCTTCTTTACGCCAGCCGCACCGCTGATTCCGGTGCCTCTGCAACCGACGCCATTCTTTTGCAATCCCGTAGCCATAACCCGGCCTGCGGCATCACCGGCATTCTTTGCTACGGCGGTGATATTTTTTTGCAGGCACTTGAAGGCGGCCGCAATCAGGTCAGCGAGTTGTATGGTCACATTCAAAAAGATGTGCGCCACAAAGACATCGTGCTGCTGCACTACGAAGAAATTTCAGAGCGACGCTTTGGCGGCTGGACCATGGGCCAAGTCAACATGGCCAAGCTCAACACGTCGATTTTGCTGAAGTATTCTGAAACGCCTGTGCTTGACCCGTACTCGGTGTCCGGCAAGGTGTCATTGGCTTTGCTTGAAGAGTTGATGGCAACGGCCTCCATCATTAACCACAGCTGATTCAACATGCTGCTAGTCGGGTGCGACTTTTCTAGCGCACCGAGTCGCCAAAAATCCATTGTCATAGCACTTGGTAGCTGCCTCAAAGGGCGCGTCCAACTTTCGGGTTATTGGCGTCTGACCCCAATAACCCGAAAGTTGGTTGAATAAATCCAATAGCTGGGTCGGTGCGTTTGACCTTCCGTTTGGTTTGCCACGCGAACTCATAGAACAACTCGGCTGGCCCACAACCTGGCCAGCGTTGATTGCCTACTACGCCAGCTTGAACCGCGCTGACATTCGCAGCACCTTCGCAGCGTTTTGTGATGCATGGCCAGTAGGCGGCAAATTTGCGCACCGCGCCACCGATGGCCCTGCGGGTGCCAGCCCTTCGATGAAGTGGGTCAACCCGCCAGTGGCCTCCATGCTCCATGCGGGCGTTCCGCGCTTGCTGGCTGCCGGCGTGCATTTGCCAAGCCTGCACGCAGGTGACCCTGCCCGCGTGGCACTAGAGGGCTACCCCGGCTTGCTGACGCGCGAGGTACTGGGCAAGCGCCCCTACAAAAGCGACGACAAGCTCAAGCAGACTGCGGAGCGCCTGATTGCCCGCAAAGACTTGATTACCGCGCTGGAGCTGGGCCAGACCCGCCTGGGCCTGCGCCACAAGCTCACCCACGCGCAGCGCGACGCGCTGGTGGGCGATGCCAAGGGCGACAGCCTCGATGCCGTGCTGTGCCTGATGCAAGCTGCCTGGGCGCAAGAGCGGCACAAAGAGGGCGATGCCCGGTAAGGTTTGCCTGCCGACTTCGATAGCCTCGAAGGCTGGATCATCACCGCGCCATAGCCAGATGGGCTCGGATCGGTCAGGTGCCGCTGATTCACCGTGTTTGCACTGATTGGTAATATCTATATCTTTAACCCGAAACGGAACAACGTCATGATGCACAGATTCAAAATTGGTGACAAAGTCGGCTGGCACCTGAAATGAATGATCGAATCGCTGGGATATTGGCGCAAATGGCGGCGCTTGAGCGTGACCTGCATACGGCTGTGCATGAGCAGGAAGCTAAAGTGTTTTTCCAGATCAAAGGCAAGCGCGTCGAGTTTGAACGCGGCGTACTGGCCGCACACCGCAAACTTAAAAAGAGATTTTTTCGTTGGCTGGTAACTGATCGTCCACAAAATTTAATCACGGGCCCGGTGATCTACGCCATGATTGTTCCGCTCCTCATGCTTGATGCCTGCGTGAGTTTTTACCAGTGGGCCTGCTTCCCGATTTATGGCATTGTCAAAGTGCAGCGCGGCGACTACATCGTGTTTGACCGCAGGCACTTGGCCTACCTCAATAGTATTGAAAAGTTTCATTGCACGTATTGCGAATACGGTACTGGGCTGATGGCCTATATGGGTGAAATTTTGGCGCGAACTGAACAGTATTTTTGCCCCATCAAACACGCCCACAAAATTTTGGGCACTCACCCACGCTACAACCGCTTTCTGGACTACGGCGATGCCGATGCCTATGAGGCCAAGTTAGAAGAATTCAGGGTGGCGCTGGGGGCGAAGAAGTAGGGCGCAACGATCTTCGGATATTTGCTACCAGCCGGGGGCCACCAGAAGATTGCCGATGAGGGCGGCGTAGATGACTTTGGTCGTTGACGAGTTGGCAGCCATTCAATGAAAACGTCAAACTGCCGGCGGCAATTTAAATCCAGTAGCCCTGGCGGCTGTGGCGGGCCCACTCCTTTCAGCGTGGTGGCCTACAAGCAGACGGGTTAGCGCGCCCTTCGCGTCAGGCGCTCAAGTCGCAAAACTCAAGCCAGTGCAAATTTTCTAAATCCAACTGGAGTTTCGCAATGGCATTTTCATCAAGCAGTAAAAATAATGGGCTGCTCGCTGCCTTGCCAGAATCTGCGCGGCAGCGCTGGTTACCGCATTTAGAGTGGGTTTGTATGCCGCTGGGGCAGGTGCTGCATGAGTCGGGCCAGCTACTCAGCCATGTGTACTTTCCGGTAACGGCGATGGTGTCGTTGATTTACGCGACCAAGAGCGGCGCGTCTTCAGGCGTAGCATCTATCGGATGCGAGGGGCTTGTTGGTGTTGAAGCGTTCATGGGCGGTCAGTCAATGCCGGGTCGTGCGGTGGTGCAAAGCGCGGGCTATGGGTTCAGGTTGTCGGCAGCGCTGGTGAAAAAAGAGTTTGAGGGCAACAGCCGCACGATGCAGTTACTGCTGCGCTATACCGAGGCGCTGCTGGTTCAAATTGCACAACTGGCGGTTTGCAGTCGCCACCACTCGCTTGAACAACGCCTTAGCCGCTGGCTGCTATGGCAGTTTGACCACCTCAATGCCGCAGAGATATCAGCAACGCATGAACGCATAGCCAACCTGCTTGGCTTGCGCCGCGAAAGCGTGAGCGAAGGCCTGGGTAAATTGCAGAACCGGGGCGTGATCCGATACTGCCGTGGCCATATCTCAGTCGAAAACCGCATCGGGCTGGAAAAGCAAAGTTGCGAGTGCGCCCATGTCATCAAGCTGGCGTATGGGCACTTGCTCACCAGTGATGTCGGCATGGTGGCCAAGGCGTTTTCAGAGCCGGTGGTGGCAACAGCGCTGCACAAGCCTTGGCGTGAGGTTGTGATGGCCTAGTGGCCCGTCGCATCAGCCGAACGCGTAGCTTCAAATTAAAACCAGGTGCGGCGTTCGGTCTCATCAATCCAGACTTCAATCAGGCTGGCGCTGGCGATGTCGCGGTGGTCGTTGCACAGGTCGTGTGCTTCCCGAAAGCTGGCGGCGAGTGATTTGTTGTCGTCACGCAGCTCGGCCAGCATGTAGAGTAATTTTTGGCCTTTGTGAATGGCTAAAAGTGCCTTAAACCCAATAAATACGGGCGTAACCAGCTACTAAATAAATAGCATCACGAATGCCATGAACGCCGTGCATGGGCTTGCGTTAACAGTCAAAGTATGGCTTGTCCTACATCAGAAATAGTCGCTTCCGACAGTCGAGTTTTCGGATCTGCGCTAAATTGAAGTGACAGGCTGAATCGGCCTGAACGCATACGTACAAAGTTGTGCCGGGCGCATTTTATTTTTCATTTATTTTTCGGAGGAAGTTTCACATGACATCACATACATCACCCCATACAGGCCCTAGGGCATCGCGCCCCATGGCTACCCTTGCAATTGCAGGCGCATTGCTGGTGCTGATTGCGCTGGGTGCCTGCGGCAAACAGGATGACTCGCAGACGGTAGGCCAGAAGGTCGATTCGGCGATTGCCAAAACCGAACAGACCGCCCGCGAGGCCAAAGACAAGGCATCGAAATCCATGACCAAAGCCGAGGATGCCATCAAGGCAGACGCGCAGAAGGCCGAAGACTCCAGCAAAAAGGCGGTTGACAAGGCGGCAGACAAGATGTCGGGCACGGTCCAGGACATTGCCATCACGACCTCCATTTCTGCGGCGTTGGCCAAAGACCCAGACCTGAGCGCCATCAGGATTGACGTGGACACCAAAAACGGCGCTGTCACCCTCACTGGGCCAGCACCCACTACAGCCGCACGCGACAAGGCTACCGTGCTTGCCAAGGCCGTCAAGGGTGTGGTGTCGGTTGACAACAAACTGATGGTCAAGGGAAGCTAGTACGGCTACCCCTTCTGGCGCTGCCAAAGCAGCGGCCATAAAAAAGCCTCCGAAAGGAGGCTTTTTTATGGGACGACGATGTCGTCCCTTGGAAGTTTAAGGACGCACAACGATGTCGTTGCGCACAGCGCGAACGTTCTTCACGTTGCGGGCCAGCGATTCAGCCTGTGCCTTTTCAGCAGCAGACTTGGCGAAACCGGACAGTTGCACCGTGCCATTGAGCGTTTCAACGCTGATGGACGCGGCCGATACTGTTTTGTCTTCAATAAACTTGGCTTTGATGGCGGTGGTGATGCCTGCATCATCAATGTAGGCCCCAGTCGTTTCCTGGCCGCGCACAACGGCGCAACCTGCGGACAGGATGGTGATGCTGGTCATGGCTGCCATGGTGGCGATAGTGATTGCGCGAGCGTATTTCATGTTATTTCCTTTAGAGGTTGTATCAAAGCAGTGCGGAGTTGAAAAGCCTGCCCATCAGTCGCACCACGCTGATGGGCTGGTGGTTTTTTAAATCAGTCACTATTGGAACTGTCAGAAGCCCTGCCGGCAGACGAGGAAGTACGCGAGGACGTGAGCATTGAAAATACCGCGCCTGAAATATTGGTGGAGCGCATGGCTAGGGCAGCAAGGCCACTCATGGACACCAGTCGCCATGGCTTGATCCATACCGCCGCCGCACCAAGGCCTGCGGCAATGCCCAGCACCTTCAGGGGGTGCTTGCGGGTATAGCTTTCGACCACCGGTTTTGCCACATCAAACGCAACATGGGCTGGATGGTGATGCCACCACGCCAGGGCGGATTTTTTAATCACATTCCAGTTGCTGTCGCCGTGACTGTGGCCTGTACCGGCCGGGTCTGTAGCGCTGTCGTTAGCGTTGTAGTGATGGCTTCTATCTGCCGCATACGTTTGGGAAGCGCCATCGCCCCGCGTCATGTGCCGGATAATGGCTTTGCGGCTGGCGGCCAGGCGCTCTTGTGGTGTTGGCTCAAGTGGTGTGGGCATAACATGGGCCGGCATCA
>JBKJOH010000149.1:0-2665 GCA_046593295.1 Polaromonas sp.
CCATTGCCAATGGCAATCAGGTTCACGCTGTGCTTTTCGCACAATTTTGCCAGCGTGTGCAGCGAGCCGTCCCAATCCTTGCGCGGCTCGTGCGGAAACACCGTTGCGGTTTCGACCAGCTTGCCGGTCGTGTCAACCACCGCCACTTTCACGCCGGTGCGAATGCCCGGGTCCAGCCCCATCACCACACGCGGACCGGCAGGTGCGGCCAGCAACAGGTCGCGCAGGTTGTCGGCAAACACCTTGATGGCGACTTTTTCAGCATCTTCCCTTAGCCTGGTGAAGAGGTCGCGCTCCAGCGACAAACTGAGCTTGACGCGCCAGGCCCAGGCCACACATTTGCGTATCAAGTCATCAGCAGGCCGCGCCTTGTGGCTCCATTTCAAATGCAATGCGATCTTGCCCTCGGCCAGTGAGATCACAGGGCCAGGCTTTACACCTGCCGCCACTTCAGGCGGCTCGGGCAGGATTAATTTGGCATCCAGAATTTCTAAGCCACGGCCCCGAAAAACTGCCAGCGCCCGGTGCGAAGGCACACGGCCAATCGGTTCGTCATACGCAAAATAATCTCTAAACTTGGCGTTATCTGCATGATTCTCGTCTTTGCCCGTGACGAGCTTTGACGTGAACAGCCCTTCGCTCCACAGCCAGTTGCGCAATGACTGCACCAGCGCCGCATCTTCCGCCCAGCGCTCGCTCAAAATATCACGCACGCCGTCGAGCACAGCCTGCACCGTAGTGAAGTCATCGCCCAGCTCGTTTTTCTTAAGGCTAACAAACGCGGCGGCTTCATCAAGCGGCACGAGTGAAGGATCAGCAAACAGCTTGTCGGCCAGCGGCTCTATGCCCGCTTCACGCGCAATCTGACCTTTGGTGCGGCGGCGCGGTTTGTAGGGCAGGTACAAATCCTCAAGGTCTTGCTTGGTCGCTGCAAATTCAATCGCCGCACGCAGCTCAGATGTTAGCTTGCCTTGTTCGTCAATGCTTTTTAAAACTACTTCACGGCGCTCTTCCAGCTCGCGCAGGTAGCCAAGGCGGTACTCCAGCTCGCGCAACTGTATGTCGTCAAGACCGCCCGTCGCCTCTTTGCGGTAGCGGGCAATAAAGGGTACGGTAGCCCCGCCGTCGAGCAGATCGACGGCGGTTTTGACTTGATGTTCGTTGACTTTGATTTCAAGCGCGATCTGGCGGATGATTTTTTGCATTATTTTTGGCGGAGGCTTGAAAGGAGTGAGAAATTGGGCCTGTTTATGCAGGCAAACCGACACTGCGGGAGGGCATTGTCCCACAGCCAAAACCGTACACAGGCGTGAGACTGATAGGCATTTAGCCAATGCATATTAAAGGAGTCCCTTATGCGTGCAAGAACCATCTTTCTCATCGTAGCCATCCTGGCTGTCGCGGCATTTGCTGCGCTCAATGTGGATGAATTTACCCGCAGCAGCGTGCTCAGTCTCGGCTTCACGACCATCCAGGTGCCTTTGGGCCTTGTCATGCTGTTGCTGCTGGTGATGGCTGTGGTCATGTTTCTGGCGAGCACGCTTTACATGCAAAGCACCAACCTGCTTGAAACCCGAAAATACGCACGCGAGCTGAGTACCCAGCGCGAATTGGCAGACAAGGCCGAGGCTTCCCGCTTCACCGAACTGCGTACCTACCTGGACGCGCAAACAGCCGCAACATTGAGCCGCGAAGCCGCCAACGCCACGGTACTGGCCGAGCGCCTGAGCCGCACGCAGGCAGCACTGCTGCTGCGAATCGAACAATCGGACGGGGCAACGGCCGCCTACATGGGCCAGCTTGAGGATCGCGTTGAACGACAAAATAGCCACACCGCTCCACCGACCCGCGTGCCCCTGCTGTAAGAAACGATGACTATCCTCGACCAAGGTGAAACCGGGTTGATTTCAGCCCAACTGTCGGCTTTTACGCCGATTCATCTTGAAGGAGATGCCTCATGCCATCCGTATTCAGCCTTTGCTCTACGTCTTCAGCTTCACAATTAATAGCTGCTTGCGCCCTGACGGCTTGCGCTACAACGGCACTGGCCCAGCAAAACCAGTGCAGCGTCAAATCCGCCCCGACGATGACCCCAGTGGTGGAGCTTTACACCTCCGAGGGTTGCAGCTCCTGCCCACCTGCCGACAAATGGGCTTCCAGCCTGAAAGACAAGGCCAAAGCGGGTGAGTTAGTGGTTCAGGCCTTTCACGTCGGTTACTGGGACTACATCGGCTGGGTAGACCGTTTTGCCGCACCAAGCTACACCAACCGCCAGCGTGACCTTGCAGCCAAAAACAATTTGCGCAGCATCTACACGCCACAGGCCGTGCTGAACGGCAAGGATTGGCCCAACTGGGGCAGCCGCCCTACCGCCACCACCACCAGCGAGCCAGCACGCGCCAGCATCGCTTTAACGCAGCTCGGTACCGATCAGTTTGAAGCCAGCGTTACTCCGCTTAACCCTGCTAATACATTGCAAACCTCGCCAAGCTGGTCGGCCTACTGGACGATTACCGAGCATGGTCACAACTCCAAAGTGGCAGCCGGTGAAAATGCGGGCGAGTTTTTAAAGCATGACTTTGTGGTGCGCCAATACACGCAAGCTGGGGAATACAAAACCAGCGACACCGCTCCACAAAAACTGACCTTTCGCAGCATCGCCTCA
>JBKJOH010000131.1:0-20370 GCA_046593295.1 Polaromonas sp.
GGAAAGTTGGCTTTCTGCGCTTTCCACACTGGCCGCACTCAAGCCCTCACGCGCGGCCCTAGCGACTTCCGCGCTGATGCGGCGCAGCGGCCTTGTGACGGCGGCGATGATCCAGGCGGCCATCAGGGTGGTGAGCGCCACCACGGCCGCCACAGCGGCCATGGCAGGGCCGGCAAAGGCAGAGCGAAACACCGCCAGCCGGCCTGCGGGCAGCGGCTCCTGGTGTGTCACCAGGTAGAGATAGCCCGCCATCGGCTCGTTCGGGCGAATCACGGCGCGGCCCAGCGCGCGGGCCGCAATCACGGCATCGGCGTCCATGCGCTCGGGGTCGTCGCCCATCACAAAGGGCCTGCGGCTGCCGGGCTCGGTGCCTTGCGCGGCCTCCCGCACCGGGCCCAGCGCCATCTTGAATCCGGCGGGCAGCTTGACATTGCCCGTGCTGGACAGCACCACGCCGTCGGCGTTCAGCAGGTAGAGCTGGGTGTCGGCCTCAAACAGCAGCAGGTTGCGCAGCAGCTGGTTCAACTCATCCGGGTAACGATCCTGCAGGTCAAACAGGTTGTCGTAGGTGGCCACCACACGGCCCAAAAAAACGTTCGCCCGGTCGTAGGCGGTTTCGTGTTCAAAGCGCTGAAACGCCACGGCCACCGTGGCAATCACGCCGGCGGCCGTGAGCAGCCCGGTGATGAATATCGTCAGCGCGATCTTGAAGCGAACCATCACGGCAAGTCGTTCACAGCGGTGCTTCACGCATTTTGTAGCCCGCCCCGCGCACCGTGAGAATGAGCTGCGGGTGCATCGGGTCATGCTCCAGCTTGGCCCGCAAGCGGTTGATGTGAGTCGTGACCGTGTGCTCATAACCGTCGTGGGAGTAGCCCCATACGGCCGTCAGCAACTGGTTGCGTGAAAACACATGGTCCGGGTGCTGGGCGAAGTGCAGCAGCAGCTCAAACTCCAGGGCGGTGAAGTCCAGCAGCGTGCCCCCCATGCTGACCTGGCGCTTGGTGGGCAGTATCTCCAGCTCGCCATTGCGCAGGGTGCTGGACTGGGACTTGGCCGCCGTTTGCGCGGCCAGCAGCAATTCAGCGCGGCGCAGCAGCGCTTTCACGCGGGCCAGCAATTCGGCCAGCGAAAACGGCTTGGTGAGGTAGTCGTCCGCCCCCAGTTCCAAGCCCAGCACCCGGTCCAGTTCGGTGGACTTGGCCGTCAGCATGAGGATGGGGGTGCTGCGGCCCTTCGCCCGCAATGCCTTGCAGACCTCCAGCCCGTCCAGGCCCGGCATCATCAAATCCAGGATCAGCACGTCAAACGCCTGCCCGGTCTGGCTGGCCAGTGCCGCCAGCCCGTCAGCCACGGCCGTAACCTGATAGCCCGCGTTGCGCAGGTTCAACTCAATCAAGTCGCGTATGTCGGCTTGGTCTTCGGCAACGAGGATGTGGTAAGTCATGGGGAATTGTCGCTTGGCAGCGCTTGTTCTTAGACAAATGTTAGCTGAATGTGATGTTCGGTGAGCTTGCCGCGAGGCTTGCATTTCACACTTGACACATCGCAACCACCCGTTCAGGAGCCCCGTCATGACTTATTGCACCACCGCCACTAGCCTGACCGGCGCCTTGCCCGCCGTTTGTGTTGCCGTTTTGTGGGCGGACATGCTGCCGCATCGCGACTATTTGGTGCGCTTTGCCCGGCGCAAGCTGCACGACCCGGCGCTGGCTGAAGACCTGGTGCATGACGTGTTTGAGGCGGTGGTGACGGGCCGCGCCAGTTTTGCAGGCCGTTCGGCCTTGCGCACCTGGCTGACCGCCATTCTCAAGAATAAAATCGTCGATCTGGTGCGCCAGCGCGCCGACACCGACAGCTGGGACGATGAAAATGACAGCGAAGGCTGCGCCAGCGGCGGCGTGGAATGCAGCCAGCCGCAGCCCGATGAAATTGCCCAGCAGCGCGAAGCGGTGCGCCAGGCGCTGCGCGGCATTGCCGAGCTGCCCAAGAGCCTGCGCGACGCAATGCAGCTGCGCGTGTTGCTGGACCAGTCCGCCGAAGAAGTCTGCAAGGCGCTGTCCATCACCGAAAATAACCTGTTCCAGCGCATGTTTCGGGCCCGCCGGACGCTGGCCTCAAACCTGTCGCTGGCCCTGCACTGAAAGAGAAGGGAAACGCCATGAACCGCCGCTATCTCCTGAGCTGCCTTACCCCTTGGGCCCTGGCACCGCTGCTGCCCTCGTCCGTCGCCGAACCGGCCCCGCAACCCGTCACGCAACCCGCCTTGCAGCCCGATGCCATGATGCACACCGACGCCTACTGGCGCGCCAAACTGGGCACGCAGCAATACCAGGTGCTGCGCCAGCAGGGCACGGAGCGCGCCTTTACCAGCCCTCTGAACGCCGAAAAGCGCGCCGGCACGTATCACTGCGCCGGCTGCCAGGCCGCCCTGTTTACCTCCGCCATGAAGTACGACAGCGGCACTGGCTGGCCAAGTTTTCACAGCGCCTTGCCCGGAGTGCTGGACACCCGTATGGACTTCAAGGCGGTGTATCCGCGCACCGAATACCACTGCCTGCGCTGCGCCGGACACCAGGGCCATGTCTTCAATGATGGCCCTGCGCCCAGCGGCAAGCGCTACTGCAACAACGGAGTGGCACTGAGTTTTGTTGCGGCCTAAGAGCAGGCCGGGCGCCAGACCCCGCACTCGCGTATCTTCAACAGCGACGCAGTCCTCACGTCAGCACTGCTGAATCGCCTACTTCATCACGCTGAAACTGTACTCATCACCGGCAAGAGTTATCGCTCAAAGGATCAGGTCGAAATCTGACATCTTGCTATGTTCATGCCAGAAATGGCCCCACTCGCAAAGCCTTGTCCAACGCAGTATGAGCGAAGTAATCGGGCCAAAGCCGCAAATCGCCCGAGGTCACTAAAAAAATTATTACAAATCAAGGACTTAGGATGAGTGACTTCAGAGTCTGAGCGCCTGGCGTATTTCCCGCCCACTGCACTTGATTCATCGTCCGCTAAACTCCATCGCAATGACAAGCAAATCACGCAGGATATTAATGATTGCCTACCACTTTCCGCCGCTTGCCGGCAGCAGTGGTATCCAGCGCACCTTGCGATTTGTGCAGCACCTGCCCGCGCTGGGCTGGCAGCCTCTGGTGCTCAGTGTGACCCCTCGTGCTTATGAGAAAACCAGCGACGACCTGCTGGCCGATGTGCCACCTGGCACCGTGGTGCGCCGCGCCTTTGGGTTTGATACTGCTCGCCACCTGGCCGTTGCAGGCCGCTACTTCGGCTGGATGGCCCGACCAGACCGCTGGGTGAGCTGGCAGTTTGATGCCATCCGCCAGGGGCGCAAGCTCATCAGGGAGTTCAAGCCCGACATCATCTGGTCAACCTACCCCATCGCCACGGCCCACGTCATTGCCGCTGCCTTGCACCGGCAAAGCGGCATTCCTTGGGTGGCGGATTTTCGCGACCCGATGGTGCAAATTGATTACCCAACCGACCTCATCACCCGGCAAAGCTTTAAGAAAATCGAAGAACGCGCCGCAAATGAAGCAGCGCTATGCACCTTTACCACGCCTGGGGCGGCGCGTCTCTACGCGCAACGCTACCCCCACGCCGCAGACCGGTTTCGAGTCATCGAGAACGGCTATGACGAAGAAACCTTCGCAGGCATAACGCCAGGGGGCGTCCCCCTCAATCCGGGAAAAATCACCCTGCTGCACAGCGGCATTGTGTATCCCAGTGAGCGCGATCCGACACAACTCTTGCAAGCGGTTCGCGCCTTGATCGATGCGGGCCAAATCTCCACCACGCAATTCTGCATCCGCTTCCGAGCATCAATGCATGAAGCCTTCCTGCAAACGCTCATTGATAAATTTAACTTGAGCGATTGCATCGAGCTACTCCCGCCCGTTTCCTATAGCGAGGCACTCAATGAAATGATGCGCGCCGACATCTTGCTTATCATGCAAGCCACGAACTGCAATGACCAAATCCCCGCGAAACTCTATGAATACCTGCGCGCCGGTCGCCCGATTCTCGCGCTGACCGATCCGGTTGGGGATACTGCGAGCGCGTTGCGAGAAGCTGGCATCAGTGCCATCGCGCCGCTCAATCAAGCGAGCGTCATTAGCGAAGCACTAAGTAAAATATTGGTGGCGCCCACTATCGGAACCTTGCCGACGGCCGACGCTGTCAATAACAGCTCGCGAAGAAATCGCACAAAGCAATTTGCGACATTGCTTGACGCCGCCTACAGCAGGACACTTTCTACATGACCCTAACGTTTTCGTCTCGATTCGGTGGACGAGATCGCCCTGTTGTTGCCTGCATCCATCCGCGACTGGCGCGGGGGCAAGGCGGTGCTTCCGCAAGCAATGGCTGTGCAACAAGCATCGCGGTGTGGTCGTTCGCAAGTGTTGGCGGCTTTGCTGGAACAAGTCGCGGCCACGGGCCAGACCGTGGCTCGCGAAAATTGATGGCGGCGACCTGACGCTTTTCACTAAAAGCTCCGATCGGATGGCGATTGTTATCGCTATAGTTCTGCCATGATTTCTACAAAAAATATGAAGAACCGTATCAAGAAAGGCCTGAAGGCATTCGGGCGCTGGACTGCCAATACGTTTAGGTCATTTGGCCCCGAAGATCTTCAACGCACACTTGCCGACTTGGGCATTGCCCCTGGCGATACCCTGCTAGTGCACAGTTCGTTCGACGCTTTCGAGGGGTTTCGGGGTAAACCGACCGATGTCGTTGCGGTGCTGCAAGGCGCGGTGGGCAACGAAGGCCTGTTGATGATGCCGACCATGGCTTTTGCCGGTACCGCAGTGGAATACGCGCGGTCAGGGTCCGTGTTCGACGTGACGCGCACACCGTCGCGCATGGGCTTGCTGACCGAATTGTTTCGAAGGTCTCCAGGCGTTGTTCGCAGCGTGCATCCAACCCATCCGGTGGCGATGTGGGGCCGTGACGCCAACGCTGTAGCAGCCGACCATCACCTCGCGAACACGCCCTGTGGCGTGGGTACGCCATTCGAAGCCTTGCTCAAGCGCCAAGGCAAGATTGTCTTGCTGGGCACGGACATTAGCGTGTTAACCTTCTACCACCTGCTGGAGGAGCTCATCGAGCATGACTTGCCTGTCGCTCCATTCACGGCGGAACGATTCCACATTCAGTCCAAGAACCGCGATGGTCAGATTCTCGATACGCATTGCCGACTCTATGAGCCGTCAGTCTCCAGGCGCCGAAATCTGCATAAACTGGTTCCTCGTTTGAAGGAAGCCGGCGCGTGGCGCGCAGCAAGGGTGGGTGGGGTGAGAATCACCGTGCTTGCCGCAGCAGATGTGGACGCGGTGGTGCGCGGCATGAGCAAACAGGGTATTTACTGCTATGAGTGAAGCATCAGCCAAGGCAGCGAATCATGTGCTGCCAGACGACAAACAGCAGGCCAAGCCAGACCAGCGCACCTCGATCCGGGCAAGTCTTGAGATTGGCGCCGTGCTGGCGGCAATGCAAGACGCACGCACCTTGCTGCAGGAGCAGCCCAGCCTGCTGAATTGCCGATTTCTGCGCCAACTGGTGGATGGTCTGCCACAAGAAGTTGCCGGTCTCAAACCTTACCGGGTTGCCCTAGTGTCGTCGTTCTCCATCGAGTTCATTCATGATTCATTGATCGCGTTTGGATTTGTCAACGGGCTGCGCATCCATATCTACCAGCCTGGCTTCGGCCAGATCAACCAGGAGTTGCTGGACGCCACGAGCGGCCTATACGCGTTTGCACCAGACGTCACCGTCCTGGCGATAGAAGGCGAAGACTGGCTGCCGGAGGTCTACACGGACCTGCTGGATTCAGACCTGTCTGACGGCACTTTGGGCGCGGTCGTAGACAGATTTCGGCAAGAAATCGGCTCACTGGCGCGGGCATTCCGCAGCGTTTCGCCCAAGCCCTTGCTGATTCACAACCTGGCACAGCCGCGCTTGCGGCGGGCCGGCATTGCGGATGCCCGCCTGCCTCACGGGCAGGTGAAACTTGTCGGCCGGCTGAATCAAGCACTTGACGAAGCGCTCGCTGGTGTGGTTGATACCCACCTGGTGGACTATGCCGAGCTGGTCAATCATTTTGGCGTGCAGTATTGGTACGACTCCAGAATGCGGCTCTACGCGAAGGCGCCCATTGCAAACGCCATGCTCGGTAACCTGTCGCAGCATTACATGCGTTATTTCAGAGCGCTCACAGGTCGCACCAAAAAGTGTCTGATCGTTGACCTCGACAACACCCTGTGGGGCGGCGTCATCGGCGAGGACGGCATCGAAGGCATCCAGCTCGGCCCCAACTATCCCGGCAGTGCTTTTGTCGAATTCCAGCGCGCGGTGCTGGACCTGTATCGGCGCGGTGTCATCTTGGCCATTGCCAGCAAAAACAACCCGGCCGACGTCGATGTGGTATTTCAGAGCCACCGGTTCATGCAGCTCCGAAAAGAGCACTTCGCTGAAATAGAAATTCACTGGGAATTGAAGAGTGATTCACTCAAGCGCATCGCCCAGCGCCTCAATATCGGCTTGGAGCATGTCGTGTTTGCCGATGACAACCCGGCCGAATGCGAGCAGGTTCGCCGCGAAATACCGATGGTCACAGTGATCCAGTTGCCCCGCCGCCCCGAGTTGTACGTCGACGCACTTTGCGCCGAAGGGCTTTTCGACACGCTCAGCTTGTCCGACGAAGACCGCCGCCGCGGCCAGCTCTACCAGCAAAGGGCGCAGTCCGAAACCATGCGCTCGGCCAGCGGCAATATCGAAGACTATTACCGCGATCTGGACATGGCGTTGAACATCTCCGCGGTGGACCAGACATCGCTGGCGCGCGCGGCGCAACTTACCCAGAAGACAAGCCAGTTCAACCTCACCACCATTCGCTACTCCGAGGCCGAGGTTGCCGCGCGTGTGGCCGACCCCGCCTGGCTGGCGATTACGGTGGGCGTACGTGACCGGTTTGGTGACAACGGGATCGTCGGCGTGATGATGGCTCGCGCGTTGGACGACCGGCTGGATATCGACACCTTCCTTCTCAGTTGCCGGGTGATTGGCCGTACGGTCGAAACCGCGATGCTGGCCTTCCTGTGCGACGCCGCGCAAGCGCGCGGCCTGAAGAAAATATCTGGGCGTCTCGTGCCCACGGCGAAAAATGTACCGATCCGGGATTTGTTCCAGAAACACGGCTTCAGCAAGCAAGGCGAGCACGAGTCTGGCGCTACCATCTGGGAGCTCGACATAGAATGCGCACGGGTACAGCAACCGGCCTGGTTCAAAACCCACAGCCCCAACGGGAGCCAATGAATGTCGAAGAACGTTGAACAGGCCGTCAAGGATTTGATGGCGATCATCCTGAATGTCGATGCTGCAACAATCGACGACGGCACGTCGATGGACAACACGCCGGGCTGGGATTCGGCTAATCACATCAATCTTGTCTTGGCTCTCGAGGAAGAATTTTCGATTTCATTCGAAGTGTCTGAATTCGAGTTGATGACCTCGTTCTTTGACGTCGTTCAGGTTGTGACAGCGAAGATATGAGCACGGAAAATCAGAGTTTTCCGTCCGCGTCCGAATTGACGTTTGAAGAGATTTCTATCGGGCAGGTTTTCGAGCTTGAACGCGCATTTTCTGCCCAGGACGTGCTCGCGTTTGCCGCTGTCAGTGGCGACTACAGTCCCTTGCATGTTGATGCCCAATACGCGGCAGGCACCGAGTTTGGCGCGCAAGTCGTTCATGGGGTATTGCTTGCCTCCTTGTTCTCGCAATTGGTCGGCATGCGCGTGCCCGGCAAACATGCGCTGTACCTGGGCCAGGACCTTACTTTCAGGCGCCCGGTGTTGATCGGCGAGACGGTGCGCGCTATTGCCAAGGTCACCGGCAAAAGCGACGCAACCCGCACCCTGGTTTTGAACACAGAAATACGCGGTGCCGAGGACAAAGTCATTGTCATGGGCACGGCCAAGGTCAAGGTGAGGGGCGAGTCGGCGGCGGCCCACAGCAGCATAAGCGTCGCAGCCAGTGTTTCGCCTGATCCGGGCCGCCGCGTCGCGCTTGTGACCGGCGCCTCACGCGGCATGGGCGCGCAGATTGCCAAGACCCTGGCCAAGAAGGGTTTTGCGGTGGTCGTGAACTACTTGCGCAGCGCGGACCGGGCCTTGAATGTCGTCAGCGAGATCGAGCGCGACGGCGGGGTGGCCGTGGCGATTCAAGCCGATGTGCGCGATGCCGAATCGGTCGCGGCGCTGGTTGCGCAGGTGGTGCAGACATTGGGCCCGCCCCGGGTGCTGGTCAATGCGGCAGTCGGGGAGTTGATTAGCCGCCCCATTACCGACCTGCGCTGGGCAGATTTTTCTGCGCACCTGGACTATCAGGTCAAGGCCGTGTTGCAGCTTTGCCAGGCCGTGCATCCCCACATGAAGGCCGCTGGCGGCGGAGCCATCGTCAACATCCTGTCGCAAGTGACCGCGGGCGTCCCGGCCACAGGCATGGCGGACTATGTGAGCGCCAAGAATGCGCTGATGGGTTTGTCCAAGGCCATGGCCGCCGAATGGGCCGGCGACATGATCCGGGTGAACATGGTTTCACCGGGGCTGATGAGAACCGAATTGACCGAACACCAGCAGGAACGTGTCTTCAAAATGGAAGCCGCCAGGACCCCGTTGAAGCGTATCGCCACGCCCGACGACGCGGCGAACGCCGTGGCCTACCTCGCGGGTGACGAAGCTTCTTTTTTGACCGGGGTGAACCTTTTTGTCACCGGTGGTCAGGTCATGCTTTAAGGGGTGCAGATTGAAACCAGGCACGATGATCCAAATCATTCGACACAACTATTTCACGGGCAGCTTGCGCAAGAGGTATTGGGCAGCGGCTGCATTCGCCGCCGAGGTCCGGGCGCTTTTTCGGCCCGAGAACAAGGGGTTCCGTGCAGAAGTCTTGCGCAGCCAATGGCGCTTTGCTGTTTCGTCGGTATCCCCTGTTGTAGGTGAAGCTGCCGAACGAGGGCGGGCGGCGCTTGAGTGGCTCCTGCGCGCGCAGGCGGCGACCGATGACGACGGTGTGTCCGTCGGCTACTTCCCCTGTGATAGCAATACCAAGAACGGCTGGCGGGCTTCATACCCCGAAACCACCGGCTACATCATCACCACCTTGCTCGCCTTTGCCCGCAAGTTTGATGACCCGGCCGTGGCGGCTGCGGCCATGCGCATGGCCGAGTGGGAGATGGCGGTGCAAATGCCTTCTGGCGCAGTGCAGGGCGGCCCGGTCTGCGCGCCCGAACGTCAGACCGCTGCTGCCTTCAATACGGGCATGGTGCTGGATGGTTGGTGCTCAGCGTATGTGCATAGCGGCGATGCGCGCATGCTGAACGCAGCGCGCAGTGCGGCCGACTTTCTGGTCAACGACCTGGATGACAGCGGATACTTCAAGACCAATGGTGCCTTCGTGAGCACCGGCGAAATCAAGACCTACACCTGCCTTTGCGCCTGGGCGATCTACCGCTTTGGCGATCTTGTCAAAGAGGACAGCTACAAAAAAGCGGCCGTCTCGGTGATCGAGTCTGCGCTGCGCCAGCAACAACCCAACGGCTGGTTTGCGCACAACTGCCTGACCCATTCGGACTCGCCGCTCACGCACACCGTCGGCTACACGCTGCAAGGGGTGCTGGAGGTCGGCATTCTGGCCGGGCGGCCTGACTTTGTAGATGCCGTGCGCCGCACCGCAGACGCAATGCTGCCGCGCATCTCCAGCAGCGGCTACTTGCCGGGCCGTTTCTATGCGGATTGGGAGCCGGCCTGTTTCTCTTCATGCCTGACCGGTTCGGCGCAGATTGCCATTGTTTGCTATCGCCTGTTCGAGCACACGGGTGGGGCCAAGTACCGTGCGCAGGCTGACAAGCTGGTCAACTACTTGAAGGCGCTTCAGGTGCTGAAGTCTGATGACGCGGCGGTGATTGGCGCTATCGCCGGGTCATTCCCGCTGTTGGGCGGGTATATGCGGGCGGGGTATCCGAACTGGGCGACCAAGTACTTTCTGGATGGTTTGATTTCGCAGGACAGGTGCAAGCCCGAATGAGTCTTCGAAAGTGCAGGGGTCAGTGCAGGGGCCTTTAGTTTGCATATAAAGTAAAGGCCTGCCCTCTATGCTCCTGTACAAAGCTGGGATAGGCAACATTAAACCCATTAACGTTAGTGCCAACAAGGGTTGAACTTTCCAAGGAGTGAGAAATAGAATGAAAAAATTAATCAAAAAGATACCAATTTTTGGAGACTTGGCCAGAAAGCTCTATTGGAATCTAAGAGCTAAGAAAATAAGGCCGAGACCTTTTCCAGGCTCGAAAAATTATTGGGAGGAACGCTACTCTACCGGGGGCAATTCCGGAGTAGGTTCCTATGAAAAGTTTGCTGAGTTCAAAGCTGCGGTAATTAACGAGTTTGTGGCCAAGCACGATTTACGATCTGTAATTGAATTCGGATGCGGAGATGGCAATCAATTGACGCTAGCAAAATATCCAACCTACTTTGGATTTGACGTTAGCGAAACCGCCGTATCAAAGTGCCAAAAGCTATTTGCTGGAGATGCCAGTAAGCATTTTCGTTTAGTGGCCGAGCACAAGGGGGAGATAGCAGATGTCGCATTATCCTTAGATGTAATTTACCACCTGATAGAGGATGACGTATTTGAAAACTATATAAGGACATTGTTTGAGTCATCTAACCAATATGTAATCATTTATGCAAGTGATTCCGATGACAACCGGGGATATGAGGGCTCCCATGTCAGACATAGAAAATTTACGGCATGGATACAACAGAATTTCCCATACTGGAAACTCATAGAGCACATACCTAATAAGTACCCATACGAAGGCGATTATATGCAGGGCTCTTTTGCTGACTTTTTTATCTACGCCAAAACCTAACCATGGAGCCGACTGTCTCTGAAGCCATGCCTTTAGTTTACGTATAAAGTAAAGACATGACCCCATTGGCTTTCGCTAGAGACTTGGCGTGTCTTCTAGCGAAAATCGGCTGAGCGCCGCATCCAAACTACCAGGAGACAATGATGTTTACTTCAGAAGAAATGGTATCTTTTCAAGCGGACCACCATCCACTTGAGCATGTACGCTTTGACACTATCGAGGACTATTGCTTGTATCTTATACACCTACGCGCCTATGAGGAGGCAGTGCGTCTTGCCAGAGGAAAACAGGTGTTGGATTTAGGGTGTAACAATGGTTACGGCAGTGCTGCGTTAAGCTCCATCGCTACATCGGTCATGGGTGTTGATGTCTCTCGCTCCGCGATTGCTGCCGCACAGCAGACGCATAGCAGAGGAAATCTAGCTTTTCAAGTCATAGATGGCGGACGACTTCCTTTCGATGACAACTCATTTGATATGGTAGTTAGTTGCCAGGTAATCGAACATATTTCGGATACCAACGCCTTCCTCCGGGAAATCATCCGAGTGTTACGCCCAGACGGCAGCTTATTTTTGACCACACCCAATGCGGAGATTCGACTTGATCCCGGTATGCAGCCATGGAACAAATTTCATGTACGCGAATATTCGGAAAATAGGCTTGCTGATGAATTAGAGCAATTTTTTTCGAAGGTTGAAGTTAGAGGTTTATTCGCCACCCCGGATTTGTACAAGATCGAACGTGATCGAGTTGAGCGCGCCAGAAGCAAGGCGCGGCGGCACTGGAACAACATTCTTCCGCCCTATTGGAGAGTCCGAAAAACAGCTATTGATTTTGTCAAAGGCGTATCTCCCGACTTTGTGCTGGATTTTCTAAGACAACCGGGCCAGCTACCGGGGCTCCAATCAACAAACGACGAACCTGTCCCCGAGTGGCTTTCGAAATATTGCTCATCCGATTTCTTCTATGGCGACGATCGCATAGATGAAGCGCTCGATCTTCTCGCCATCTGTAAACTTCAGAAGTGAAAACTATCTTAGTGCTCGCATGCTGGCCTTCGCTGCCCGGGGATTATCTTGCTATTTTGTGCGCCCGTTGACATGGGGCGCCACGTCGTTACCGGCAAATTTACCTTCTTTCACGCACCTTTGATTTTGATTAGTTAGGGAAAAGCCATGCCTCCAGATGAAGTCCGCTCGGGCCTTTTATTTCTTCTCCCGTGGGAGTTGCATCATCCCGGCGGCGTTAATCATGTCGTAATCAATTTGTTTCACCAAGCACAAGAAAGTATGCGTTGGCGTGCCATGGTTTGCGTGAACATGTGGGAATTTCCATCGCCTGAATATCGCGCGGTAGATAGTAGGCCGACTGTGTATGTTCGCTTGCGTTCGCCATGGAATAAAGACCGCCACATATTTGGATTGATTGTTTTTTTGTTCCACTTGCCTTTATCGTTAATCATGCTGCGCCGCATACTCGAACGAGACAAGATAACCGTAGTAAACGCACATTACCCCACTTTGTCCGTCTTGCTTTTTTCGATCCTCCGAACGTTTCGAGGGAGCGCGCGTAAATTGATATTGTCTTTCCACGGGCAAGACATTGAGAACGCCCTGAAGGCCACCGGGCTGGAACGATGGCTGTGGCGTAGGCTGCTACGCTCCGCCGATGCTATCGTGACTTGCTCAGCCGCGCTGAGGCAACGCGTCCTTATGCTCGCGCCGGATTGCGAGGACAGGAGCGTCACAATACACAATGGCTTAGATGCCGCCCTTTTTGATGCGCAACGAGATACGGCGTATCGCCTGGATACAGCTTTGGCCGACCGCCGCTATGTGCTTAACGTGGCCGCCTTTGAACACAAAAAAGGGCAAGATGTCCTAATTAATGCATTTCATTCGATTGCCGGAGAATTTCCTGACCTTGCCTTGGTGCTGGTTGGTGCGGCAGGGCCAACTCTGATCAATCTAAAGAATCAAGCGCACAAACATGGCTTAGGCAGCCGAGTTTTTTTCTACCAAGACGTACCACATGCAAGAATTTCTGCTTTCTTGGAGCATGCAAAATTATTCTGCCTTTCCTCACGAGTGGAGCCTTTTGGTATTGTGTTGTTGGAGGCGGGGCTATTTGCTATCCCGGTCATCGCTTCACGCGTTGGCGGAGTGCCCGAAATCATCACCGATAACAAAAATGGAAGACTCGTGGAGCCTAACGATCCGGAAGCGCTTGCCGAGGTAATAAGAGCTCTGCTGCTGAACGAACGTGACGCTGCTATGTATGGCAAGCAACTTAGCCTAGATGTGACTCAGCGCTTTACATGGGCGCGTGCTTTCGACGAATATGCTCACTTCATCGAAGAACCGTAGTTGTAAGCGAACGATATAGCATGTCCCCAAAAAGCGTTTTCCACGGCGCCCTCCTGACCGTCGCCATGCGCTGGTCCGACCGCCTAATCGGCTTGATCAGCATGGTAGTGCTGGCGCGCCTGCTCACGCCGGCGGATTTCGGCATCATCGCCATGGCCAGCGTGGTGGTGGGCCTGATCGACGTGTTGCTGGATTTGGGCGTGAATATCGCGCTCATCCATAACCACGAAGCCGACCGCGAGGACTACGATACCGCATGGACACTGCGGCTATGCCAAGCGGCGCTAGTGAGCATAGTGATTTTTTTTGGCGCGCCACTGGCTGCCGATTACTACAATAATCCGCTCGTTACCGATGTGCTGCGCGTGATGGCGTTCAGCGTGCTGATTGGCGGGCTGGAAAATATCGGCATCGTCGCGTTCCAAAAGAACATGGAGTTCGGCAAAGACTTCCAATTCTTCTTTTACAAGCGTGTCGCAGGCTTTGCCGTTACCCTGATCGCCGCGTTTCTGCTGCACACTTATTGGGCCATGGTGATCGGCGCTTTGAGCGGACGCATCGTGGGCGTGCTGTTGAGTTATAAAATGCATCCGCATCGCCCGCGTTTTTCGTTTTCTCGCTTGCGGCATATTTGGTCGTTCTCGCAATGGGTGTTGGTCAGGAATATCGGCGCCTATCTCGACAGCAGCACCGATAAACTCATCGTGGGTGGCCGCACCGATGCCGGCATCATCGGCGCCTACGCAGTGGCGGGTGAAATCGCCGCCATGCCCACCACCGAGCTGCTCGCGCCGCTGGGGCGCGTGTTGTTTCCGGCTTTCGTGCAAAAGCGCGATGACCCGCAAGCCTTCGCGCGCAGCGTTTCAACCGCGATTGGCGTTCAGGCGCTGGTGGCGATTCCCGCCTGCGTGGGCCTGGCTTTGGTCGCAAACGATGCGGTGCATGTGCTCCTCGGTGCGAAGTGGGGGCAGGCCGTGCCATTGATCCAGATCATGGTCTTTACGAACCTTCTGTTTGCCCTGGTGCATTCCGGCGGCTATGCCCTGCTGGCCCTGGGCAAGGTGAAAATGCTCGCCGCCGTGACGTGGCTGCAAGCCGTGCTTTTTCTAGGCGCTGCGATCGCCCTGTTCCCGCAATCGGGGGCGGTTGAGCTTGCCACTATGCGTCTGGTGGCCGTTGTGGCCGGTTCCTTGGTCTTAATTGGAATTGTCCTGACGCAAATCGAGGCGCTGAGCCCGCGCGCTTTCTTTATGCCTTTGCTTAGGCCCTTGCTGGCTTCAGGGGGCATGGCGCTGCTGTTAATCCAACTGCATCCGCTACTCGCGGGTCTTGCGCCCCTGGTCAGGCTCCTTGCCGAAATCGCCAGCGGTGGGCTTGCTTACGTTGGCGGCATAACAATCATGTGGCTACTCGCGCACCGCCCGGAGGGAGCCGAGGCTTATCTGCTCAAGAATATTTTGCATATGGGCCGGCAGTCGAAAGAGCAACTTGATTAGCCCCAAAATTGAGCCGGTAGCACAGTCGGCTTAACTGCGGTGGATTGGGTGGCGTGTGGGGGTGGTCATGAATATGGCAACTATTTCTTTTCAGCACTGCTCGGGTCTGTTACCGGCTGCATAGAACCGCGTAAATTTGGCGGTGTTGAAGCACGCCGTTACAACGGTGACCAGTGGCATCTCGTTTTTCATCATCGAGAAAAGACAATTTTTAACAGGTTGGTTGGAAGGCCCAGAAAACTCCAGGGGTCAATCGCAGCGTGGCTGCGGAGCATGGACCAAGGCAATGGTTTGCGGTGCGCGACACGGTGCAGGAGATCGCGCACAAAGGCCAGGCGGAGCCGTTGAAGGTCACGGCGTATGTGCTTCTTCTGGGCGCCGTTAAGTGGGAAATTCTGGCGTACGGCCTGCCGGAAGCGGATTTCCTGATGAACGCGCAGCAGGTGTCCATCGGTGCCCCATCCTGATCCGGCGAAGACGTTGACACCCTTGCCACAGGTGGTTTCGATCTGGCTTGAAAATGCCACGCGCGCACCCTGGGTGGCCAGCGCCATCCAGAACAGGTAGTCCTCACCGGCAGTAGTGAACTCAACACGGAATCTCAATGCAGAAAATCGATCCCAGCGGTACATGACCGTCGGCGTACCGACCACGTTGCCGCGAAGGATCTGGTCGAACATATCGCCCTTGTAGGCGTGCAGGCCGTCATGAGGTGTTGGCAGACGCGGGTGATCGTTTGGGCGAATGCGCCCGGCGCGCGCAAATGCGCCCACAGTCTGGTCAAGCTGATAGAAATCTGCAAAGTAAAAGTCAAACCCATGCTCCAGGGCTGCTACGGCCCGCGCCAGATGGTCTGGCGACCATTCGTCATCCGAATCCAGAAACGCCACGTACCGTGTGCCTATGGGTACCGCATTCAGTCCTGTGTTGCGGGCTGCGCCGGGTCCTCCATTCGGTTGCGCGATGACTTTGACGCTGATTGATTCCGGCAGCGCCGCCGCTGCAACCTCGGCCAGCGCCGGCACCGGCGACGCATCGTCCACCACGATCACATGCACCGGCATTGGGCAAGCTTGCTGGGCAGCCACGCTGGCCAGGGCTTTCTGCAACACACCCGGGCTACGCTGAAAGTAGGGAATGACGACTGCAATCATGATGTTTTCAAGTTGTAGTCGTTGCTGCCGCTGTGGCTAGGTCTTGCGCAGGTGGCGCATTGCGGCGGCCCATGGTCTGCGCCAGTTTCTTCACCAGACCATGCCGAAAGCTAGTCAGGTGGTAAACGGTGCGGCGGTTGTCAGTCCATCGGGTGTGCCACTCCATCACACGGCCGTAGTATTCCAACCTTCTAATCTGCTGCTCTGCAAACAAGGCTTGAATCAGTTCTTCGTTGAGCAGGAACGCGGGCGAATAGGCTTTGATGGATTCGTCGTAAGTGGTTTTCAGAATCACAAGGGTGTTTGCCCGCCTGAGGCACAGGTTGCTGGCAACAGTTTTGCCATTAAACAGATATTCGTACACCACGGCTTCGCCTTTTTCGGCCGCACTTTGGAATAGCGCCGTATAGAACCGTCCTTGGTCGTTATCGGGGCGAATTGCCGTGCCCTCCTGTGCCTTCCAGCTTCGTCCTTCCAGTTCGCCATAGCGCGCGATGGCGCTGGGCATGTCAGCCGCGTCGCGCCAGACGCGCATTTCTATAGCTACCGCTTCGGCTTGCAACTTATTGCGCTGCTTGCGCATGTTTTGGCGCAGGTTTTTGCCACGCGCCGCCCAGTAGTCGTCAAAGCCGCCAACAACGTCTATCCAGGCAGTGTCGATGTAATCGTCGTGCCGGTTGCTGGTGGTGTCTTCTCCCCGAGGCGTAAAAAGCGGGTCGATCTGCGTGATAGAGAGGCTCAGGCACAGCGTCAGTGGTCCATCGCACACGAGGCTGCGAGCAATGTCCTCAATAAGCAGACTTGCATCCGCAACCCAGGCACCGAGTGGAAGCTGTGAGGGCTGGAATGTTTGCCACCGCAGCTTTCCAACCGGGGTGAGCAAAAGCATGACCAGGCAGCGCCCGTTAGATCGCCCCACCAGCAGGCGCTCAGCGCCTTGCCCAAAGATTTGAAGCGCAGGTGCCAAAGCATCACTGCTCAAAAACGGGAGGTTGCCTCGCTCAGCATTAAGCTTATCCCAATTATTCTTGAGATCGATGTCCTGGGCGAGCGCCAAGGCCGGTAAATTTTTCCAGATCAAAGGGGGCATGGCTGGGTGTGGTACTTTGACGTATTGTGACTTGGCGGAAAAACGGCAGATTTCAGCACGGTCCGCAGACATTGGGCTGAGTGCAGAATGTCTTCCTCGGAAAGATCCTGATGGCACAGCAACTGGAGCACGTGCTGGCTCCAGTCAAGACCAACATCATGCAGCAGGGTGGGGGTGCCGGGCCAGATTTGGTCCCACCGGAAGACGGGGATGCCTTGCGCCCGAAGCGCCTGGTAAACGCGGTCGGCATCGTCCACCCACAAGGGAAACACATAGGGCGCAACAGGTTTTGTTGGCAATGCCACCAGGGGTTTGGTGCCAGTCAGGTCTGAGAGCAAACCGAAATAGATGCCGAAATTTCGTTGGCGCTGGGCAATGATTCGCCCGCGCGGCAGCAGGCGGCGCAGCACCATGGAAACAGCCAGCGGCCGGTGGCGAATTCGGGCCATATTGCAGCCTTCCATCATCGTGGCTTCAGAGACTGAAAGTGCAGGTGCCGGCGACGTTGTAGTTTCTCTTGCTCTCAGTTTCAGACTGAAGATGGATGCAAGGAATTGGTTCAGACCCCTGAGGCGTTGGTGTCTGATGGCGGTCTCAATCACGTCTAGCCAGCCTTTGATTTGGGCCTTGATACCCTGACGGGCCAGTCGCAAAGGACGGATGGTGTGCTGAGCCGAACCCAGCAAACCGGCCTCAGGCACCGGAAAGAACTTGGAGAGGCTGGCGGTGCAGTAGTCGCCCCAGGCACCAATGGGGCGCTCGCCTGCCTGACCAAAGTAGCAATGTGCGCAGTCTTCTATCAATGCAATGCCATGGGAGTCGCACCACGCGCGTACCTCATGCAGAGATTGCGCCATGCCAAAGTAGTGCGAGACAATCATGGCCCGAGCCTGCTGCGCCATGGCTGGATCAATGCGCTGCAGGTCCGGCAGCCCGTCTGCCCGAATGCCGAAATAAGCCGGTTGATGGTCAGCCAGTAACACCGGAGCCACCATCGTGGGGCAGTGGTAAACAGGTACCAGCACGGTGCTGTGTGGCGGGAGCTGTAGCTGCAGAAGGGCCTGATAAATGGCGGACCGGCCACTGGTGGTGAAAGCGATGTGGGGCAGGTCCTCAACGCTGGGGATACCCGGTGCATCAGTCAGCTGAAAGCTGGACCAGCCAAACACGGGGCCTTTGGGGAGGGCTTGCGCTGCCTCCACGGCTGGCACAGTGTTGTTAGCCATGCCAATCAAGGCTTGGATGGGGCAGAAGCCGCGGCGGCTGGCTCCGCCAAGGTTGGCTCGGCGCTGGCAGCGACGGGCTCCGCCCACTTGCCAGCTGCCTGGAGTTTCTCTTTAAGTTCGGGCCTGTTGAGCCCTAGCGCCATGGCTTTGTGCGCCTGAACCAATGCTTTTTGGTGCTCACCCAGGTCGAAATACAGCAGCCCGATGTTTTGATGCGTGAATGCATTGTCTTTAGCGGTCTTCAAAACGATGTCCAACTGCTGCATAGCTTCGGATTTTCGATTATTTTTTGTCAGAAAGCTTGTGTAAATCATCCCCACCATATTGTCGTCAGGGCGAAATCGAATAGCTCGGTCAAACCAGCATTCCACGGTATAGCGGGAGCCGCGCGGCTGCGGGGTTTTTTCTTTTTCCCCTAACTGCATCATGGCCATCAATGCATTCGGGTGATTGGGAATGGCGCGTAAGGTGTAGTCAATATCGCCGCCTGGCGTTGCGCTGGTTTTGCCACGTATCAGAGCTTCCACCTCAGGCGTGAAGTGAGCGCCTAAAACGATGGGCAGCTTTTCTTTGTCAGTGCGGAAGTCAAAGGGGCCGTATTGCCCAGAATTAAACAATGCGCCACAACTCGATATGTTTGCAGACTGGCCTTGCGCCAGTGCGGGTATGAAAAGCCCCGCAGTAGAGAACAACATCAGAAAAGCTAAAAATCGATTATTGATCATTTAATTTCTCCCTCAATAGCTGCGCCCATGCGAGCGTTTGGTTTTCTGTCAATTTACGTGAAGTTTCACTTGAAAACGTGTGGTCAGCCTCTGGCACATCATATCGCGCCAGCAATGGCTTGACCAGTGCTCCCGCCCATGCGGGGTTCGCGTCAGCGTACACCAGAAACTCTTTGGCCGTGTAGTCGTTACCACTCAAAATTAACAGCATAGGACCTTTGAATTGCATCCAGGCTTGGGCCATGCGGGTTTGGTAAGGCTGACTGTCTCCCCCGGTTGGCTTGGCGGCGGCATCTGCAAACGCGGTTTTTACGCTGCGCGCCAGCCCGCTGGCCGCGCTGGCTGCCACCTTGCCGCTGAGTAGCTTGAGCCAGAACTCTTTTTGCCGCAGGCGCTGGGTGTAGTAGTGCTTGACCTGGGTTTTGGCTAGGCTAGCCTCGGAGCGCACCCAGGGGTTGAGCAGGCACAGGCCTTTGACGCGGGCGTCTTGCGCGGCGTGGCAATACAGCAGGGCGGCGGATGCACCATCGCACAAGCCCCAAAATGCCACGTTTTGCACAGTCGGGGCGGCCATCTGTAGGGTGCTGATGGCGGCTGCGATGTCTTCATTCACGTTTTCAAAGATGTGCGGCTCGCCCGTGCTGTCGCCCATGCCCCGGTAGTCAAACCGCAGTACCGCGTATCCAGCAGCGGCCAGCGCGCGCGACAAAAGCACAAACTGTCGGTGGCTGCCGACCCGGTACTGCGGGCCGCCCACAAGCACGATGACGCCGGTGTCGGCAGGTGTTTCTGGTATGGCCAGAATGCCGAGCAGCGTGTCGCCCGCGCAGGCAAAGAGTGCTGTCTCTTCGGTGTAGTTCATGCGGGCGTTGTCAAAAGGGCTGCCGTGGTGGCTGCAAGCAGTGCCGGAGCGTCTTCAATTTCAGTGGTTTGCCAGAAGGCCGGGCCCCGTGCGATGTGGCTACTAACGACAAACCCCGCTTGCTGCCACTGGGCGACGGCGTTGGCTGAGATCGGGCTCAAACTCGCTTCTTCGCGGGTGGACAATTCAAACCATTCCAGACGCTGCGCTTGACCCCTGCTGGCAGGTGGCACAAGGGCCGCTTGCTCCAGGCCAGATGCAAGGCCAGGAGAGAGCATGTAGCCGGCAATTTCTACCGTCACGCCATCGGTCAACTGCTGGCGCAACCCATCCATGATGCCTTTTGCCTGGCCACCCAGCATGTCCCCAGCCACTTTGAGGCGCAAGAATTGTTGCAGCAGCGGCTTGCCTGTAGAGGGTGGTTGCCAGAACAGAAAGTTGCAGGCTTCGCTCAGTTGGCTGGCTGCTTCAACAGCCAGCAGGCACCCGGCGCGCAGGCC